>NZ_JAPIVJ010000079.1:0-1083 GCF_054182245.1 Komagataeibacter sp. NFXK3 | reverse complement strand
TGTCAGGTTGTGAAACGTCATTGGCGTAATCAAGGATTTCATCGACCTGTTTCATGATGTCACGATCAGCCGGTTTGATGTGATCAGGATTACGGAACGCGGGATGTTTTTCAAGCCACGACGTGATGCATTGGGTGGGAGTTATGCCGCCCAGAACACGCTGCCGGCGATGATTGTAAGCGAAACAGAAGCCTCTGAGCAGAATTTCCAGATCCTTATGGCTTGAGACACAGACCGGCAACACCTCTGTGGCGACACGGCCATTGAAGCGTTCGACCATTCCATTGGTCTGAGGGGAGTAAGCTTTGGTCCGGCGTCGGTCGATTCCCATGTCATGACAGGCTTTTTCGAAGGCATCCGCCGTAAAACAGGAACCACGATCGGTCAGAATATGGGTGATCCGGAAAGGAAAGGCGGTTTTGACAGCTTTGAGGAAATCGACGGAATTATCGGCATTTTCCGCGTCATAGACGGCCAGATGTACCGAACGGGAGCATCTATCAATGGCGACATATAGAAAACGTTTCCGCCGTTCTCCATCTGCCGTCTGCAATTTGGGCAGATGTTTCACATCAATATGGACATAACCGGGATCGTAATCCCGGAATGTTCCCTGTCCCCGAACTGGTCTGGTCTTTGGAGCAGGAGGCAGCCTGTTCAATCCGGCATCTTTCAGAATACGCCAGATGTTGTCCCGGTTCAGATGTGGCAGGAAATGCCGCACGACAAAGGTCAGGTCATCCAGGCCAAAACCGGTAGAACGCCGAAGGTGACAGACAATGGCGCGCTCTTCCTCCGAGGCTTTCCAGGCCAGTTTCCGGGGACGGCTGCTGCGGTCCTGGCAGGCGTCTGAACCACGCCTGCGCCACTTGCGGACAGTTTCCGCGCTGATCCCGTAGCGTCTGGCGAGCACGGATGTCGATTCCGATGAGCGGGCTATGTCAGCCCGGACGGCCGGTGTCGTGCGTGCCTGTGGATGGATCTGAAGCATCATTCAGTCTCCCTGCAAACGGAAGAAAACCATGAAGAGTAACGCGGTATTGCCCACCCTACATCATCCCAATGACGTTTCACAACCTGACA
>NZ_JAPIVJ010000078.1:0-1139 GCF_054182245.1 Komagataeibacter sp. NFXK3 | reverse complement strand
CTAGTGTCCTGATCGAGAAGTTTATATGATTATCCTGATGGCAGGGGTAATCGAATGGGACGTGTAGCGGTTGCGATTGAACTGACGGCATTGGAGCGTCAGGAACTGGAATCTCTGGCAAGGGCGCGCAAGACGGGCCAGGCGCTTGCGCGGCGAGCCCGTATTGTCCTTGCCGCAGCCGATGGGCATGAGAACAAGGCGATCCGTGACCTGACGGGCGCGGACATCAACACGGTTGGCAAGTGGCGCCGGCGTTTTGCAACGGACCGTCTGGACGGGCTTTACGATGAACCCCGGCCGGGGACACCACGCTCGATCGGCGACGGGGAAATCGCGGAGACGATCCGCCGGACACTGGAAGAAACCCCGCGCGGTGCTACGCATTGGTCGCTGCGCTCGATGGCACAGGCCGTGGGATATGCACCGTCAACGATCCATCGCATCTGGAAAGCGTTCGGGTTACAGCCGCATCGAACAGAGACCTTCAAACTGTCGAACGACCCCCTCTTCGTGGAGAAGGTCCGCGACATCGTTGGTCTGTATATGGCACCGCCGGAGCGTGCGCTGGTACTGTGCGTGGATGAGAAGAGCCAGATCCAGGCGCTGGATCGCAGCCAGCCCATGCTCCCGATGCGGCCCGGCCAGGTCGAGCGGCGGACACATGACTATACCCGCCACGGTACGACCTCACTGTTCGCAGCTCTCGACATTGCCACCGGCACCATCATTGGAAAGTGTTATCCGAAGCACCGATCCACGGAATTCCGCAAATTCCTTGACCAGATCGAAACCAATGTGCCGACTGACCTCGATATCCATCTGGTGATGGATAACTATGCCACCCACAAGACGAAGCTGATCCGTGACTGGTTGGCCAGGCGCCCGCGCTGGCACGTTCATTTTACGCCGACCGGGGCCTCATGGATCAATCAGGTGGAGCGGTTTTTCGCTCTCGTCACTGAAAAGCAGATCAGGCGCGGCATTCACCGTTCGACCGAAGCCCTGGAGGCCGACATCAGGGCTTTCATCGCCGTCCATAACGAACAGCCCAAGCCCTTCAAATGGACCAGATCCGCCGACGACATCCTGCAGGCCGTCAAGCGATTCTGCCTCCGTACTACCAAAATCAGCGAAACTTC
>NZ_JAPIVJ010000077.1:0-1214 GCF_054182245.1 Komagataeibacter sp. NFXK3 | reverse complement strand
CCCAGTTCCACAACCTTGATGAAAACCTTCATACTGGTCAAACGATCAAGCATTCATCATCCTCAGTTGTGACTGACATCTTCTATCGACAATTTATCTCTTAAAAAAGAGGAATATGTTGAGCCTGCTGATTGATCGGCAAGCATCTTCTCCGATGGAGCTCTTTAGAATGCCTATTTATCTTGTGCGAATGGATCATCCGGACGGCGACGGGTGGGGGCAGCATGTCGTGGCGCATGTGCTGTATCTCAAGCGCCTCATTCAGGAAGGTAGTCTTCTGGCTTCTGGTCCGCTGAAAGGCACCCCATTGCGGTCAGGTTTTCTGATCATGAAAGGTGCCAATCGGCAGGAGATTGAAGCGATGGTGGCTCGGGATCCGTTCTCGCCGGAAGGTTTGATCTGTGATCTTCGAATTGAAGAGTGGGATCCGCTGTTCGGTTGCCTGTCCAACCTATCGACCGGCAAACCGCCCGTGGAACTGCAATCTCTATTCCCATCCGAAGAACACTCATGATCTATGAAATGATTCGCTTTCGGACGGATGTTTTGGGAGTGCCAGCCCTCTCCCGTCTCCTGAAAGCACGGTTCTCGGATACCCTGAATCCTGTTGCGGGAAGCCTCACAGGGGTATGGCGAACGGAGATCGGTGAACTTGGAACGCTACTCCTGCTGCGTTCCTTTTCCTGTCAGGATGCCTTGCTTAAGGCGCGGCACAGAACACTGGAGTCCAGAACGCCCTTCGGTATCAAGATGAACGACGTTTTAATAGAAGCTGAGGCGTTTGAAGGCTTTCCGTTTCTTAAACCCCCGGAGTTTGGTGAATGTGGTGGACTCTATGAAATCCGAACTTACAGTTTAAAAGCTGGAGGGTTGGAACCGACCCTGAAAGCGTGGCAGAGTGCTCTGAAGCCTGCACAAGCCTATACCCGCCACCTGATCACCAACATGTTCGCGCTGGATGGTGCGTCACGCATCTGCCATATCTGGGCCTTCGACAGCTTTGAACAACGCAATATTCTGCGTCAGCAACATTACGTGGACGGACTTTGGCCGCCAAAAGGAGGGCCTGAGCAAATTATTCATGCCCAGTCCTGCCTTTGCTTACCGGAAACTTTCTCGCCATTACGGTGACGACGAAAAGCTCACAAATGTTCCCATGAATGACTGCTTTGCCAGCCTTGTCGCTTGATAACCGACATTCTGTTACCCCCCCA
>NZ_JAPIVJ010000076.1:0-1272 GCF_054182245.1 Komagataeibacter sp. NFXK3 | reverse complement strand
CTTCTGTGGTTGCCGTCCGTTATGCAAGAGTTTTCTGACCCATATTGACGTGTGATCGTGTGCGGTCTTCTGTAAGGCCTGTTGATGTGGCCTTTCAGAAGCCACTGGCCAGTATGGTGATCAGCGGATCAGATCCAAATCTCACAGGCGTGCTTTAAAGCACAGAGAAATCCACTGGTTTTTCCGATCCGGATCAGACGATCATGCGCCCATTCAGGTCATCGCCCTCTCACACCCCTACCGGTTCCATCCGCGGGAGCCGAGCCATCGCTCAGGCTGCCACGGACAGGGCCGGATCCCGATAATCCTCCTGTTTTGTTGCCATGGCCCAGATGGCTCGTGCCATCCTGTTGGCCAGCGCAATGGCTACCAGCATACGGGGCTTGCGGGCCAGCATCCGTGCCAGCCAGCTTCCCGGTGCAGGGGCCTTACGGCTGGCCCAGTTCACCTGGGTCATGGCGCCCATGATGAGAAGCCTGCGGATATCAGCCTGCCCGGCTTTTGATATCTTCCCCAGCCTTTCCTTTCCGCCAGATGAGAACTGACGGGGCACCAGCCCCAGCCACGCAGCAAAGTCGCGCCCGCGCCGGAAGCTCTGCAGGTCAGGCGCAAAAGCTTCAATCGCAAGAGCGGTCAGAGGACCCACTCCAGGCATGCTCTGCAATCTGCAGGTGTTTTCACTTTCCTGGGCAAGCATCCTGATCTTCTTTGTTCTGACATCAATCCGCACACTCTGCTCCGAAATCTGTCGCAGCAGATCAAGGCATTCCTGCTTCACAGCCTCTGGCAGAACCGCCTCATCCAGCATGGCTTCAATGTGTCTGATATGCGCAATCCCCTGTGGCACGACGAGACCGAATTCATACAGAACGGCACGCAGGGCATTCACCAGTTCCGTGCGCTGGTGCACCAGACGCTGCCGGGCCCGGAAAAGAACGCCACGCGCCTGCTGCGCTTCAGTGCGTGGTTCGACAAAGCGCATTTCCGGCTGACGGGCCGCAATGACGATCGCTTCCGCATCAGCAGCATCGTTCTTCTGGCGCTTCACGAAAGGCTTCACATACTGCGGAGCGATCAGTCTGACCTCGTGACCAGCTCCTGCCAGTTCGCGAGCCCAGTAATGCGCGCTCCCGCACGCTTCAAGAACGACCAGAGCAGGCGGCTGCGTGGCCATGAACTGCATAAACTGCTGACGACGCAGCTTTTTGCGAAACATCACCTCGCCCGCACGCGAAGCTCCATGAACCTGGAAAATGTTCTTTGCCAGATCAA
>NZ_JAPIVJ010000075.1:0-1292 GCF_054182245.1 Komagataeibacter sp. NFXK3 | reverse complement strand
CGCTCCTGGCAATGGAAGAAGGGCGAAGGCGGCTGCTTTTCGGGAAGCAGGAAAGGGCCGGAACGCAAGAGGCTGGTCAGGATGATGATCGTCTGGACGTGCCGGAAAACTGAATCTGGATGAGGGGATGGTTCCATCATGAGCGAGACGGATCCGGCAGCCCGTGCGTTTGAGGATCTGTGCGCCGAAATGACGGTGCTCCGGCGCAGCGTGGAAGCGCTGCCCCAGGCATGGCGGGACAACCGGCCGCCAGACTACACACCGGACCTGGCCAGACTGGTGAAAGCCCTGAACGACGTGGGCGCGCGCATGAAGGCGATCGAGGCCAGTCCGACGCTGAAGATGACGCCGCAGGCCTATGGGCAGGGGGTACGCCAGGCAGGGCTTTCTGTCAGTCAGGACATGCAGGCTGCCTTTCATACCGCGATCCGTGCGGTGCAGGTGGAACGACAGCAACTGACCGACATTGTCGGGCAGGCGCGCACCCAGGACCGTCAGAACTGGTGGGTGCTGAAGGTCGGGCTGGCCTGTCTGGCTGTCGGGATCGCGTTCTCGCCTATCCTGACCTATCTCCTGCCGTCATCACTGGGGACGCGCGTGGCCTCCTTTATCGTGGGCGGGCAGGATCGGTGGGAATCCGGTGCGTTGATGATGGAGGCCGACAATCCCGAAAGCCTGCGGCATATGGTCCGGGCCAACCGGCTTGTGGATGCCAGTCAGGACCGGATCGCCGCCTGCCAGAAAACAGCCAACGAGACGAAGGTGGACCAGCCCTGTGTCCTGACCATCCGGCCGGGTGGGTCGTAGGACGAACGTGACCCTGAGAGCCGTATTTGACAGACCAACCGTTTTGCGACCTGACGGCCTTCCCGACCACGACCCATAGACATATTCGGAACTGACATTACGCCTATCCATAAATGCCTGGTCTTCATACATCATTGCACCGTTGGTACGGGCATGCAGGAAAGGGGCTGCGAAAACCCGAGCCCCTTTAGCCATAACCCAGGTTGCAACAATGGAATGGCGGAGAAATGTCGCGTTAAAGGAAATTCGGTTTCTTTTACATGGCAGGAAAACGTGTTATTAATTACCTGTTTTTCTAACACGTAAGAATGATCATGTTAACGCCCACCTACGAGATTCATCGCTTGCCACCTCAGGTGGAGGCCATCGTGTGGAAAGTACGCTAAACAACGTTTAGCATGAACAGTAGAAGAACGTCTGGGTAGCGTGATCTTGCCTGAGGGCAAGCCGCTGTTTCTTTGTTGAACAACGGCAAGCAGCACGGA
>NZ_JAPIVJ010000074.1:0-1296 GCF_054182245.1 Komagataeibacter sp. NFXK3 | reverse complement strand
TGGAGGGTTCTAAAAACTCCATGGTTTTGAGTGCGTATCTGTGATTCCATACCTCCTGTGGTGATTGGGTGGATGAATGAATAATGAAACAGCCTGGTTTCTTTGATGTTGAAGAGCGGCTTGCTCGTTTGAGCGGTCTTGGCGATCAGCTTGAAGCGTTTTCCCGGACTGTGGATTTTGAGGTGTTCCGCCCTGATCTGGAGAAGGCTCTGGCCTATTCAGATGGAAGCAAGGGCGGGCGACCGCCATTTGATCCGGTGTTGATGTTCAAGATCCTGGTGATCCAGACGCTCAACAATTTGTCTGATGAGCGGACAGAGTATCTCATCAACGATCGCCTCTCCTTTATGCGTTTCCTTGGTCTGGGACTTTCAGATCGGGTGCCCGATGCCAAAACAATCTGGCTGTTCCGTGAACGCCTGACACAGGCGGGGGCCATTGAAAGACTGTTTGAGCGCTTTGATGCGACCCTGCGCAGCGCTGGTTATCTGCCGATGTCAGGCCAGATCCTGGATGCCACGCTCGTAGCGGCTCCGAAGCAGCGCAATACAAACGCAGAGAAAGCGGATCTGCGAGCAGGCCGTATTCCTGAAGACTGGCAGGACAAGCCATCCAAACTGTCGCACAAGGACAGACATGCACGATGGACGCTGAAGTTCACGAAGGCGAAGCAGCAGGATGATGGAACCATGCCATCCAGCGATCTTGCCATCCCGTTCTTTGGCTACAAATCCCACGTCTCCATCGATCGGAAGTTTCGGTTCATCCGAAAATGGAAGACGACGGATGCCGCCGCCAGTGATGGTGCGCGATTGAGAGAGGGGCTGCTGGATAAAACCAATACGGCCTCAAGCGTCTGGGCTGATACAGCGTATCGCTCAAAAGCCAATGAAGACTTCATGGAAAAGCATGGCTTTGTCTCAAAGGTTCACAGGAAGAAGCCGCATCTCAAACCCATGCCACTCCATATCCAGCGGTCCAATGCAGGAAAGTCCATGATCCGCTCGCGTGTCGAGCATGTTTTTGCCGACCAGAAATCACAGACGGGATTGTTCATCCGAACTGTCGGTATTACCCGGGCCACCATGAGGATCGGGCTGGCCAATATCGTCTACAACATGCGCCGCTTCCTCTTCCTGCAGCGGATCAGCACCACAGCGTAGCTATCAAGCCGGTAACAGCTCCCAATCTGCTCAAAACGCAGACCGGATGCCATCGCAAAAACCGTCAATCAAATCGCCAAAAGCCAGAAATTACCCGCCAAGCACATCAATCAACGGTTCTTCGATCCCTCCA
>NZ_JAPIVJ010000073.1:0-1310 GCF_054182245.1 Komagataeibacter sp. NFXK3 | reverse complement strand
GCCCAGCTTGACCGGGTGCAGTGGCCGCACGACATGCGCAACCTCTCGGTCGAGCAGCTCAAGCAGCTTGCGGAGGAACTGCGGTCGGAGACGATCGATACCGTGTCCACCACCGGTGGCCATCTTGGCGCATCCCTTGGCGTGGTTGAACTGACGGTGGCGCTGCATGCCGTGTTCGACACGCCCGCCGACCGCGTGATCTGGGATGTGGGCCACCAGACCTACCCCCACAAGATCCTGACCGGGCGGCGCGAGCGCATCCGCACCCTGCGCCAGCCGGGCGGGCTTTCGGGCTTCACGCGCCGCAGCGAGAGCGAATACGACCCGTTTGGCGCGGCCCACTCCTCCACCTCCATTTCCGCGGGCCTGGGCATGGCCGTCGCCCACCACCTGCGCGCGGAGGAAGACCCCTCCTACCGCGAGCGCAACGTGATTGCGGTGATCGGCGATGGCTCGATCTCGGCGGGCATGGCGTATGAGGCAATGAACAACGCCTCGCATTGCGGCCCCGGCGCCGAGCGCCTGATCGTGGTGCTCAACGACAACGAGATGTCGATCGCGCCCCCGGTGGGCGCGATGTCGAGCTACCTGTCGCGGCTGATGTCGTCGCGCAAGTTCCTGAACCTGCGCGAACTCGCCGCCAAGATGGCCAAGCGCCTGCCCGGCCGCCTCGAGCGCACCGCCAAGAAGGCCGATGAATACGCGCGCGGCATCATGACCGGCGGCACGCTGTTCGAGGAACTCGGCTTCTATTACGTCGGCCCCGTTGACGGGCACGACATGAACCAGCTCGTCCACATCCTGCGCAACCTGCGCGATGCCGAGGATGTCGGCCCCGTGCTGCTGCATGTCATCACCGAAAAGGGCCATGGCTACAGCCCGGCCGAATCGGCGGGCGACAAGTATCACGCCGTCTCCAAGTTCAATGTGGTCACCGGCGAGCAGAAGAAGGGCCCGTCCGGGCCGCCAAGCTACACCTCGGTGTTTGCGAAGGAACTCGTGCGCCAGGCCGCGACTGACGACAAGATCGTCACCATCACCGCCGCCATGCCGTCGGGCACCGGGCTCGACAAGTTCGCCAAGGCCTATCCCGACCGGTTCTTTGACGTGGGCATTGCCGAGCAGCATGCCGTGACCTTTGCCGCCGGCATGGCCACCGAGGGGCTGCGCCCGTTCTGCGCCATCTATTCCACCTTCCTGCAGCGCGCCTATGACCAGGTGATGCATGACGTGGTGCTGCAGAAGCTGCCGGTGCGCTTCGCCATCGACCGCGCGGGCCTTGTTGGCGCCGATGGCGCGACCCATGCCGG
>NZ_JAPIVJ010000072.1:0-1326 GCF_054182245.1 Komagataeibacter sp. NFXK3 | reverse complement strand
GTGAACTGCCCCGGGTTTACCGGAGAGGGATTTGTTCAGTAATCAGGCTGCGATATCAAGTCTGCTCTGATCTGCATAGAAGGCGCGTTCGGCTTCGGCGGGAGGCCTGTAGCCGATTGGCGCCAGCAGGCGTCGGTTATTGTACCAGTCCACCCACTTGAGGGTTTCCCATTCGACCTGCGCCATAGATTTCCATGGCCCCAGATGATGGATGACCTCGGCCTTGTATAAACCGTTGATGGTTTCCGCCAGTGCATTGTCGTAGCTGTCACCAACCGTGCCGACCGAGGCATCGATGTCAGCCAGCGCCAGGCGTTCGGTGTATCGGATCGACAGGTATTGTGATCCACGGTCCGAATGATGGATCAGCACTTTGTTTCCCGCGGGCTTTCGTTGCCAGATGGCCTGTTCAAGGGCATCGAGCACGAACTGGGTGGTCATGGAAGTCGAGACCTTCCAGCCCACGATCCTGCGGGCGAACACATCAATGACGAACGCCACATAGACCATGCCATTCCAGGTCTGGACATAGGTAAAGTCCGAGACCCAGAGCTGGTTGGGGGCCTCGGCCCGGAACTGCCGGTTGACCCTGTCATCGGGACAGGGGCGCGCCGTATCCGGACGGGTCGTGATGACCTTCCGGCCCCGGATTACACCCTTCAGACCCATCTTGCGCATCAGACGCTCAACAGTGCAGCGCGCAACCTGTCGTCCTTCACGCTGCAGGCTGTGCCAGACCTTGCGCGCACCATAAACAGCACGGTTGTCCCGCCAGATCCGGTGGATATGGTCCATCAGTTCCCTATCGCGCAGGGCACGCGGGCGGGCCCTGGCCGGATCTCTTGCCATGACCGCCTGCTGGTAAAACGTGGACGGGGCAATCTGCAGAACGCGACAGATTGGCTCGACCCGTAATCGGCACGGCAGGCTTCAATAAACGCGATCATTTGCGAAACGGGCGCTCGAGCGCTACCTGAGCAAAATAAGCCGAAGCCTTCTTCAGGATCTCATTGGCCTGACGCAGTTCACGGACCTCACGCTCCAACGCCCTGATCCGTGCCGTCTCGGCCGTGGTCGGCCCCGGTTGCGCCCCAGCGTCCCGTCGGGCCTGCTTCCACCAGTCGTGCAGGCTGTCGCCCGAGCAGCCCAGCTTGCCACCAATCTCGCGACAGGCCGCCGATAGGCTCGGGTAATCCGAGCGATGCTCGTCCAGAAGGCGTACGGCGCGCTCACGGAACTCAGGCGAATATCGCGATGTCTTCTTCTTCTCTACCATAGGGCTCATCCTCCGAGAGTTTTACTCTCCGGTAAACCCGGGGCAGTTCA
>NZ_JAPIVJ010000071.1:0-1330 GCF_054182245.1 Komagataeibacter sp. NFXK3 | reverse complement strand
CGGGAGTGTCCTGAAGTCTGTGTATCTGGCCTGGCCCATGGGTTTTCAGATACTCAAGCGGCGAAGCGCTCGCCGAACATTATGGCGAACTGGTTGCGGGCTGCAAACCATTCCCGAACATTCCGCCCGTCTTTCTCGAAGCTGCGGATCGCCAGGTAGATCAGCTTCGTTGCGGCATCGTCGGTCGGGAACGAACCGCGCGTCTTGATCGATTTGCGGATGACCCGGTTCAGGCTCTCGATGGCGTTCGTAGTGTATATGATCTTGCGGATCGCCGGATCGAAGGCAAAAAACGGGATCACTTCTGGCCATGCCCGGCGCCATGCCGGGGCGATCGACGCGTATTTCCCGGCCCATTTCCCCTCGAACGCATCAAGTTCGGCGGCCGCCATGTCAGCGGTGGCGGCCCCGTAGATCCGGCGCAGGTCGGCAGCCACGGCCTTACGGTCCTTCCATGAGCAGAAGTTCAGGCTGTGGCGCACCAGGTGAACAATACAGGTCTGAACCATCGCCTCGGGAAAGGCGGCGGTGATGGCCTCGGGAAAGCCTTTCAGCCCGTCCACGACCGCGATCAGGATGTCCTGGATGCCCCGGTTCTTCAACTCGTTCATGACCGAAAGCCAGAATTTGGCGCCTTCATTCTCGGCGATCCAGAGCCCCAGAACCTCGCGCACTCCCTCGCGGGTGACACCGAGAGCAACGTAAACCGCCTTGTTTTTAACGGTCCGGCTGTCAGCATCGCGGATCTTTACCCGAAGGGCATCGAAGATCACGATGGGATACATCCGATCCAGCGCCCGGCCCTGCCACTCCCGGACCTCGTCCAGCACGGCATCGGTGACGCGGCTGATCAGGTCGGGAGAGACCTTCAGGCCATAAAGATCAAGCAGATGGGTCTGGATGTCCCGGACCGTCAGACCGGCGGCATAGAGACCGATGATCCTGTCGTCGATCCCGTCGATCCGGGTCTGGCCCTTCTTTATAAGCTCCGGCTCAAAGCTGCTGTCGCGGTCGCGCGGCACCGTCACCGGAAAGGCGCCGTCCTGGCCTTTCAGCACCTTGGTCGTGGAGCCATTCCGCCGGTTCGACTGGCCCGGCGGGGCAGCCTTGCCTTCCTCATAGCCCAGATGCGCGCTCAACTCTGCACCCAGCATACGCTCCATGAGCCGAATTTTCAGCTCCTTCAGCAACCCGCTGTCTCCGAGCAGGTCTTCAGGACGCTTCACGCCCGTCAGCAATTCGTCCAGGAGTTCCTTCGAGATGGTCATTCATACTTCCTTTCGGTGAAGTATGGACCAGATCAATTATACACAGAAGATCGGACACTCTC
>NZ_JAPIVJ010000070.1:0-1453 GCF_054182245.1 Komagataeibacter sp. NFXK3 | reverse complement strand
CTTATGTGGACGGCCGGTTCGATGCAATGGATCACATTTGTTATCTCTCTGCGTTTCTCTAAATCTTGTTTTCTCGGTGGAATGCATCGCTGCTCGCAGGATGCGGGGATCCGGTCAGGTGCGCCCTTATGTCCGGCCTGTTTGTGCGACGTTTTTCGCTGGCCATTATGGGTGTGCGCTTGCGTGTCAGGCACCAATCTTGAAAACGTGCTCGATGGCACATGTCATCCAACGGTATCGCCTGAACTGTTCCTGAATTACAGTCTTCCCATCACGCTGGTCAGTGCATTCTGCCGGATCTACCGGGGCGAACCCCGGCATCCATCGTCTTGGCAGCGCATGTCAGATTACAGCGACATTGCGGCCGGCCGGACGATAGATCTCTTTGCGCGACAGGAGAGCCCAGACGATCCGGGCCAGTTTGTTGGCAAGTGCGACGGTTGCAAGACGTGTTGGGCGACGCTCCAGAAGCTTGCAAAGCCATGCCCCTGCGGCGCTTGTCCATTTCTGCGCGCGGAAGGACATGGATGTCGCCCCCAGAACGAGCAGCTTCCTTATTTCCCGGTTGCCCGTTTTCGTAATCCTGCCCAGCCGGACCTTTCCGCCGGACGAGTGCTGGCGCGGCACAAGTCCAAGCCAGGCCGCGAAGTGCCGCGCACTTTCGAAAGTGTCGATATCCGTGACAGATGCCACGATCAAGGACGCGGTCATCGGGCCGATGCCGGGTATTGTCAAAAGACGACGGGCATCTTCGTCCTGCCTGGCGTGCGCCTGGATTCGCCTTTCCAGGCATCCGATGCTTTCACTCAACTTTCCGTATTGTTCGAAGAGCAAAATGACGGTCTGCTTCATGACGTCGGGCAAATCGGGTGATGTCTCGATTTTCGCCAGAAGATCGGGCAGGCGACTGTTTCCCAACGGCACGATCAAGCCGAATTCCGCTGCAAGCGCGCGCAACGCATTGACCAGCATCGTCTGCTGTTTGACCAATAGTGTGCGCGTTGAGTGTAACGAGAGCAGGCTTTGCTGTTCTTCGTTTTTGATCGGGACGAAGCGCGTGTCGGGATGGAGTGCCGCAAGACAAATGGCTGCGGCGTCAACAGCGTCGTTTTTCTTGCCACGTTTGACGAACGGCTTGACCATGTCCGGCGGAATAAGTTTCACGTCATGACCCGCATCGCGGATGACGCGCGCCCAATGATGCGATGTGCCGCAAGCTTCGAGCACGACCTGACACCGCTCGAGTTTCCCGAAGAATGAGGCAACCTCACTGCGCCCGAGCTTTCGCTTGAGAAGACATTTTCCGTTTGCATCTGTGCCGTGCGCCTGAAAAACGGACTTGGCGATATCCAGGCCGATCATGGTAATTTTCATCCGGGCGGTCTCCTCTGAATGGTCATTCCGACCCCAGCATGGCACATTGATGCCGCATGGAGGCCGTCCACCCCATCTT
>NZ_JAPIVJ010000007.1:0-191926 GCF_054182245.1 Komagataeibacter sp. NFXK3 | reverse complement strand
AGATACGCCAAGCTACCTAGACCAGTCTCACCCAGTCCAGACCGCCAATTATCATCCCTAAAGACAACAATCGCGCCGCCAGCATATCCCTTCCAGATACTCTCTCTATTCTCTTGTCAAAGAACCCGCCGGAGCAGCATCGCCGTCCGGTGAAGGGGCTTTTACGGATATTAGCCCCCCCTGTCAACGCCACGCCAAAAACCCGGAAAACACACGGTATTCAGCCATAAAACACACATAACATTCACAATCCGCACCAAAAAAAATGCACCAGAATGAAAATTATATGAAAAAAGGAGGGGCAAGCCCCTCCTTTCCGTAAAGCCGGTGTCGTGGCCATGACATCGGATATCTGGCGCATGGGCCAAAACAGGCAATTAGCTTTCGCAATCAGCGTGACAGCCCGAGCGATGAACGCAATTTCCTGAGGCCGATCAGGTCGCCAGCGGCTTCCTAATCATCAAGCATGGGAACGGCTTATATATATGGTCGAAGCGTTCATCGTTTCATTCCGCTTCGAATTGATTTATCGCAAGGCAGATTTCATTAAATGTCACACCCTTATTGGCAACCAAGTATGCTATCCTGCAAAACCTTCCTTGTTGGGTGGGCAAATAGGGATAGAACTATGTCATCTTGTTTTTAAGCGCGCTGCCAGGCTTACTTTAAGTGCATCATATCCTTTTCCCGTATATTGCCCAGCCACACCAGGAATTCCATTCGCTCCCGATCGCGTTGGAAATGGCGCGCCTGTACAAAGATGTTCGGGTTCATATTGCCAGCCTGACAGAGGAACGTGCCGCACGCCTGCGCCAGCTTTCGCACCTCTATCCGGAGTCTTCCGTTACCTTTGATACATTGGCCATGCCCGAGTGGATCCGTGATCATATAAAGGAGCATGGACCGACCCCCCTGAGCAAACTGGCCGTGCTTTTTCTGAACAGAAATTATTTCAACAAGTTTCAGGCCATTGTGATTCCTGAGCGTACATCGCTCTATTTACGCAAGATGGGGGTCCATAATCCCCGCCTCATCTGGACCCGGCATGGCGCGGGAGACCGGGCCATCGGCTTTACCAATGATGTGCGGAAATTCGACTATATCCTGATGGCAGGCCATAAGGTTGAAGAACGGCTGCTCCACGCGGGCACGCTGCGTGATGGGCACTACACCACTGGAATCTATGCCAAATTTGACATGGTGCGTCGGCTCCATATTCAGGCGCGCCCGCTTTTTGATAATGGGCGCCCCACGGTGCTCTATAACCCGCACTTCAGTCGCAGCCTGTCATCATGGCCACGATTTGGCATGAAATTGCTGGAATATTTTGCGCAGCAGGAAAAATACAATCTCATCTTTGCCCCGCATTACCGGCTTTTCGATACCAATCGTGAGAAAAGTATGGAAATTCTGGCGCCCTTTACCCAGTGCCCCCATATGATCATTGACCTTGGCAGCGATAAAAGCGTCGATATGACCTATACCATGGCCGCCGATCTCTATCTGGGCGATGTCAGCAGCCAGGTCAGTGAATTCCTTATCAAACCGCGCCCATGCCTGTTCCTCAACGCGCACCGGACCGCATGGCGCGGAGACCCCAATTATGAGAGCTGGACCCTTGGCCCCGTTGTGGAAAATGTGGAGGCGACAGGCAATGACCTTGACAATGCTTTCCTGTCACATGCAAATTTCCTTGATCGGCAAAAAGAGTATATACGCGACACATTCGGGTTTGAGCCGCCGGCAGATACGGCGGCCAGAGGCGCGAAATCGATTATTGACTTTTTGAGGGTAATTGGTTGAACACCGCCCATTCGCCGTTTCAAGATACGTCTGTGGAAGTCAAATTACCGGAAATGATAAGCCTCCCGACCCCCTCCGATTCTGGTCTGCCCCGTCGTTACGGCGATTTTTCGTCGTTTCCGGCTGCGCTGGACTATGCCGCCCAGGGCAAGAGCGGCTTCAACATCTATTCCGGCAAGGGCGTCCTGCTCGAAACGCTGCCTTACAGCACGTTGCGTGAACAGGCGATCGAGACCGGCAGGCGCCTGCTGTCACTGGGGCTGGTGCCGGGCGACCGCGTCGCCATCGTGGCGGAAAGCGATGGTGACTTCGCCCGCATTTTCTTTGGCTGCCAGTATGCCGGGCTGGTGCCTGCCCCCCTGCCGCTGCCCGTCGCCTTCGGCGGGCGCGAAGGGTATGTCGCCACCCTGCGCGGCATGATCGAGGGGGCTGCGGCATCGGCCGTGGTCATTGCCTCGATCATCGCTTCATGGACGGACGAGATCACCACCGGGCTGGACCTGAAGTTCTCCGGCACGCCAGCCGAACTGCTACAAACGCCCATTACGGTTGAAACCCTGCCCCCGGTCGGACCGGATGACCTGTCCTACCTGCAGTTTTCCTCGGGCAGCACGCGTTTCCCCATGGGCATTGCCGTAACCCAGCGCTCGGGCATGGCCAATGCGCATGCCATTGCGCTCAATGGACTCAAGGTGCGTGAAACCGGCGATCGCTGCGTGTCGTGGCTGCCGCTCTATCATGACATGGGACTCGTTGGTTTTTTCTTAACGCCCATGACCTGCCAGCTCAGCGTTGACATGCTGCCCACGCGCGAGTTCGCCCGCCGCCCCCATGTGTGGCTGGACCTGATCAGCCGCAATCGCGGCACGATCTCCTACAGCCCCTCCTTTGGCTATGAACTGTGCGCACGTCGCGCCACCTCGATCGAGCTTGACCTCTCATCGTGGCGCGTGGCGGGCATTGGCGGCGACATGATCCGCTATCATATCCTTGAGGATTTCGCCCAGCGCTTCGCATCCGCCGGGTTTGACAGCGGGGCCTTTACCGCCAGTTACGGCATGGCGGAGGCCACACTGGCCATCAGTTTCGCCCCGCTCGGCGCGGGCATCTGCACCGATACGATCGACCTGCGCGCGCTTGAAACGCAGGGCAAGGCCGTGCCCTCCAACGATCCGGCCCGCGCACTGCGCACCTTCGTGCTGTGCGGTGAAGTGCTGCCGCAGCACGAGCTCGAGGTCCGTGACGCGCAGGGCCATGTGCTTGGCGACCGCGAGATCGGCACTGTCTACGTGCGCGGCCCGAGCCTGATGCAGGGCTACTTCCGCCGCCCGCAGGAAACCGCCCGTGTGGTCGATGCCGAGGGCTGGCTCAATACCGGCGACCTTGGCTACATGCTCAACGGGCAGGTTGTCATTACCGGGCGCGCCAAGGACCTGATCATCATCAACGGCCGCAATATCTGGCCGCAGGATCTGGAATGGTCGGCCGAGACCGAAATCAGCACCCTGCGCAGCCGTGACGTGGCCGTATTCTCGGTTGATGAGGATGAAGGCGAGAAGATCGTAGCCCTCGTGCAGTGCCGCGCCACCTCGCCTGAGGCCCGTGAAACGCTGAAAACCGAAACGGCCAGCCTGTTCCGGCGGCAGCACGGGGTTGATGTGTCCATCATCCTCGTGCCGCCCCATACCCTGCCGCAGACCTCATCGGGCAAGCTGACGCGGGCGCGGGCGCGGGCCATGCTGCTTTCGGGGGCGTTCCAGCCGCTGGAAACATCATCTTCCGTTTCCGTGGTCTGACCCGTCTGGCAAGCCGTCCATCGGCCTTGCCACGTCAGTTCAGGATGGAAAGCAGGACTGGCCAAAAACCTGTTTTTCGCGCATAAGGCTTTGCAATAAGGGGACGGATTGCAGTCCCCTCCCCGCCACATGCGCGGGGCGACCATTCATGCTGATCCGCTGCCCCTGGCAGGCCGGACATGCCATAAGGATGTAGGAATGAGTGAAACGGTAGCGAGCGTCTCCGCGCTGATCGTGAAGACGCTGCTGGCGAACCCCAAGGTTCCCCGTGATATCAATGGCAGCAGCAAGATCGTTGAAGATCTGGCCTTTGATTCACTGGCCGTCATGAATTTCGTCATGGAAATCGAGGATACCCTTGATGTTTCCGTGCCGCTTGACCGGCTGGCCGATATCCGCACCATTGATGACCTGGCTGCCTGCATTGTTTCCCTCAAGCAGGCTTCCTAACGCATCATGTCGATTTTTTCCAAATATGAAGGCCTGGCTTCCGCCCTCGCATCCGTAACCGCTGGCGGCGGCCGCAACCCCTTCGATGTCGTGATCGAAAAGCCCATTTCCTCAACGGTGGGGCTGATCGAAGGGCGCGAGACGCTGCTGTTCGGCACCAATAACTACCTGGGGCTGAGCCAGTCCCCCGCCGCGATCAAGGCTGCGGTCGCAGCGGCAGAGGCCTATGGCGTGGGCACCACCGGCTCGCGCATTGCCAATGGCACGCAGGGTCTGCACCGCCAGCTGGAGGAACGGCTCTGCGCCTTCTTCCGGCGCAAGCACTGCATGGTGTTCTCCACGGGCTATCAGGCCAATCTTGGCACCATTTCCGCCCTTGCGGGCAAGGATGACTACCTGCTGCTCGATGCCGACAGCCATGCCAGCATCTATGATGGCAGCCGCCTTGGCCATGCGCAGGTGATCCGCTTCCGCCACAATGATGCCGATGACCTGCACAAGCGCCTGCGCCGCCTTGAGGGCACGCCGGGTGCGAAGCTTGTTGTGGTTGAAGGCATCTATTCCATGATGGGCGATGTGGTGCCCATGGCGGAATTCGCCGCCGTAAAGCGCGAGACCGGGGCCTGGCTGCTGGCCGATGAGGCCCACTCCGTTGGCGTGATGGGCAAGCATGGGCGTGGCGTGGCCGAAGCCGATGGCGTGGAAGATGATGTGGACTTCGTGGTCGGCACCTTCTCCAAAAGCCTGGGCACGGTGGGGGGCTACTGTGTCTCCAACCATGCAGGGCTGGACCTGATCCGCCTGTGTTCAAGGCCTTACATGTTCACGGCCTCCCTGCCGCCGGAAGTCATTGCCGCGACCATGGCGGCCCTGACCGAACTGGAAAACCACCCCGAACTGCGCATCCGCCTGATGGACAACGCCCGCAGGCTGCATGCGGGCCTTCAGGCGGCGGGCCTGCGCACCGGCCCGCAGGCGAGCCCGGTCGTATCGGTCATTCTGGATGACGTGGCGGTTGCCGTGGCGTTCTGGAACCGGCTGCTCGACCTTGGGGTTTACGTCAATCTCAGCCTGCCGCCCGCAACGCCGGACCAGCACCCGCTGCTGCGCACCTCCGTCATGGCCACGCATACGCCTGCGGAAATTGACAAGGCTGTTGATGTCTTCGCGACAGTCGCGCGCGAACTTGGGCTCAACCGCGCCGCCTGAAGAACCCTGCCTGCCGGAGCTTCCATAACAGATACGGTAGGCAGATCAGCGGATGCCGCTCGGAAAATGGCCCGAGCGGCAGTTCAATACCGGAATGCCGCCTGATCTTCCAGGCGATATAGCGCGCGCCCCCTTCAAACGTGAAAGCGCCCTTGAACAGGCGGCTGACATTGAGCGCCCGCCCCAGTCGCCCGCGCAGCCACCAGCCTTCATGCATGCTGCGCCGCAGTTGCGGGGTCAGGCGCGGGGCAAGGCGATCCCCTTCTCGTGAGAACGGCAGGCCATCAGCCAGCCATATATCAGGCAGCAGGGCACGATAACGCGCCTCGCGCCCCTCAAGCAGGGCAGATGGCCTGCGCCCGTTTTCCACCCGCAATTCCGCGCCATAAGTATGCGCGAACAGCGCCAGCCAGAATTCATCCGCCGTGCCCTGTTCAGGGCCAAGCGCTGCCGCCCAGCGCCCGGCCTGCCCCATGGCGCGCACCAGGCAGCCCAGTATGGCGTCGGCCGCCTCCGGCCCGCGCACCCAGACCAGCCTGACCGGCTGGCAGAACCGCGCCCAGATGGTGGTATCCAGCGTGGCCCGCCCCGTCATGCGCCGGAACTGGGCAATCGACAGGATGGCGACCTTGGCGCGGATGATACGGCCGCCAACGGGAATCTCGTGATATTCCACATTGGGTGGCAGCAGGCGATTGGCCTCACGCGCGAAGTAGCCTGCGCCCCAATCCTCCAGCCGCTCCACGATGACATAAAAGTCCAGCACGCCATCCGGGTCGGGTTCGCGCAGCACGGAGCCGTAAAAGAGCACGCCCAGAGGCTGCGCTGGCCCCAGCAGGTCGCATACGAACTGCGTGACAAAGGCCGGAACCGGCTGGACCAGTTCACTGGCCAGCGTATGGGCAATGCGCCCTGCCGCGGCAAGGCGGCTGGAAGGATCGGCCATGGTCAGCATTCCTCAGGCGTGAATGAAATCGATGGGTGCCGTGGCGGACAGCACGATCCGGCCAGACGCGCCGGGGGAAAAGACTTCCCCATCGAGCACGAAGTCGGATTCAAGCGCCATTTCAATCCGCTCCTCGCAACCGCTGCAGTAATCCGGATTATGCCGCAGCCAGGCCGGGTGCCGCCCCCGCAGCAGCGCCCAGGCAGCAGCCGCAAGGCGCGAGGGCTGGCCTGCCACATGCAGATAATTGATCACATCGGAGCGCCCACCCGCCACGTTCCAGAACGGCCATATGCCGTGCGGCAGGCGCTGGAGCGTGCTGGACAGGAATAGGAAGCAGTTTCCATGCCGCACGGAGCGCGCACCCGCCTTGAGCGTAATGGGGTTGCCCCGCATCCATTCCTGCCGCGAGCGCCGCGTGAACAGATGCGCGACCGAAGACAGGAACGAGACGACAACCGCCATTTCATGGGAGTAATTGTTCAAGATGGCGGGCTGGTGGGCCAGTTCGATACCGCGCGTAAAGGCGGCTGCCCCATGGAACATGCCCACGACCGCAGGCTTGCCCTCGGCCTCGGGCCATTCAACCACAAGCCCGCAGCGCCTGCGCACCCTTCCCCGCAGCGTACCGGCGGCAGCAAGGCTGAGCAGCCGGTCAAGTGCTTTCTGCCCGCGCAGGCCAAAGCCCACGTCACCCGCGATCAGGTTGGTATTGCCCGAAGGCAGGATGGCAAGGGCAGGAAAACGCGCGGGCGCGTAATGGCGATGGATGGCGGTCAGCACATCGCTGACCGTGCCATCCCCCCCATCGACCACGATACAGCCCATGTCGCGCGCGGCCAGCTGCGCGATTGCGGCATCAAGAAGGGAACGGTCGGCCGGATCAATGAAATTCTCTCCCAGAAGGCTACGGGCCATCGGGGCATACGAACTCTTGTCGCCCATGTTCCGCCGGCTGCGCGGGTTATAAACAAGCGCAAAACGTCCGGTCACTGATGATTCCATCCCTGTCTGAAATTTGACTTACAGGCCATAAGCAACCATCTGCCTTCTATTGCAAGGCACGAAACGATGGAACGCATCACCACACCGGCAGGCATAACACGGCCCGGCCCGGTTGCTGACCGGCCTGATGCAGGGAAAGACAGCAGCTTGAACACCATCACCATAGCCCATCTTTCCGACCCGCACCTGCCGACGGAAATGTCGCCCCCGCGGCTGCGCGAGAAGCTGAACAAGCGCCTGTTCAGCCATCTTTCATGGAAGCGGCGCCGCCGTTTCCTGCACCGCCCGGAAATTCTGGCCCGCGTGATGGCCGATATCGGCAGCGCCCATGTGAACATGATCGCGCTGACCGGCGACCTGACCAACATGGGCCTGCCGGGAGAATGCCGCCACGCCCTGCGCTGGCTTGAACAGATGCCCGCGCCATGCACAGTCATACCGGGAAATCATGACACCCTTGTGCATGATAACTGGCAGCAGACCGTAGGGCTGTGGCAGCCCTGGATGGGCGCACTCCCTTTTCCGTTCGTGCGCCGGGTGGGTCCGGTTGCGCTGATCGGGGTGAGTTCGGCGGTGCCAACGCCGTGGTTCCGGGCGACGGGCCGCGTGGGCGTGCGCCAGGCCGCGCGCCTGGCCACAATACTGCACGAAACAGGCAGGCAGGGGCTGTGCCGCATTGTCATGATTCACCATCCGCCTGTGCCGGGCCTCGCCACGGCCCGCAAGGCGCTCAGGGATCCCCAGCATTTCGCCCATAGCATTGCACGCGAAGGCGCGGAGATGGTACTCCATGGCCATATCCATACCTCCACCCTGTCTTCCCTGCCCGGCCCTGCTGGCGCCGTGCCGGTACTGGGTATTGCATCGGCATCGGCACGCGCGCATGACCCGCTGCATGCGGCGGCATGGAACCGGATTGCCATCACGCCACGCGACGGGGGATATACGCTTGGTGTTACAAGGCGTTTCTTTCCGGCGGGGGGCGTAATGGGTACAACGCAGGAAACTATTTTTGAATGAGTCCTCCCCCGTATCGTTTTTCGGATATAAGCACGCCTAGATGAGCCGCATGTCTTTACAGCACGGGATTCTGGCCAAGCTGCGTCCCAACACCATGGACCGCTACCTGCTGCGGCAGGTCGTGCCGCCGTTTTCCATCGCACTGGGCGTGGTCATGTCCGCCCTGCTGCTGGAGCGGCTTTTGGTGCTGTTCAACATGCTGGCTGCCAATGGCAGCTCCATGAAGACATTTTTCGGCCTGCTCAGCGACCTGATCCCCCATTACCTGGGGCTCGCGCTGCCGGCGGCCATGTGCGTAAGCGTATTTTCCATTATCCGGCGCATGAGCGCCAACCATGAAATCGATGCCCTGACGGCCAGCGGGGTCTCGATCTTCCGCATCTGCCAGCCTTTCGTGCTGACGGGGGCGGTCTTTGGCGTGCTGGCCTTCTCGCTTTATGGCTTCATCCAGCCTTACGCGCGCTATGACTACCGCTCGGCCTTCTATTTCGCCAGCCATGCAGGCTGGACGCCGCACCTGCAATCCAGGATGTTCGCCATATCCGATGACATCATGCTCACGGCCGAGAACGTGGACCATGCAGGCTCGCGGCTGTTCCATGTCTTCATCCGCGACAATTCGGACAAGACGCGCGTGCGCTACATTACCGCGCAGAAGGGCTACCTGTACAATCCCGCTGACGGCTCGCGCATGCGGCTTGACCTCGTCAACGGCACCATCGTGACCGACACGCACGACAAGTCCCCCACCATTACCGGCTTTACCCGCACGACCCGCCTCATCTCCGGTGAGGCCAAGCTTGATGATGAAGCCTATCGCAAACGCGGCGAGACGGAACGCGAACTGACCGTGCCCGAGCTGTATTACGGCATCCGCCACGGCTATCCCGGCATCAGCCCGTCCTACATGCTGGCCGAGCTACACTTCCGCCTGGCGCGCACGGCCTCCATCCCGTTCATACCCATCCTGGCCTGCGCGCTCGCGGGCGTGCGCAAGCGCCAGAAGGGCAATCCCGGCCTGGCCATTGCCGCCATCACGCTGGTCAGCTTTGACCACACGCTGCAGATGGGCATGAGCTTCGTCGCCAACATGCACATGTCCCCGCTGCTGGTCATCTGGCTGCCCACTGTCATCTTCGCCGGGGTGTGCGTGGGCATGCTGATCCGGCAGGCGGGCGGCCTGCGCACCCTGCTCTCGCCGGGGCCAAGCATGCCGCCACGGCAGCTCTCGGCGGATGGCCTGCCGCGACGCATGCAGGAAAAAGAGGCATGAGGCTCCGCCTGCGCCTGGCCAGCGGCACGGTCCTGCTCGGGTATCTTTCACGCGAGCTGCTGGCCAAGGTGTTCACCACGGCCATCATCGTCGTGGCGCTGATGGAAATCCTGGCCCTGCTGGAGCAGGTGACCGAAATCATGCACCGCCACCTTGGCCTGTCCGGGGTGCTGTACTACGCGGTCATGCACCTGCCGCTCCTGTTCGGCAATGCCATGCCCATCGCCGTGCTGATTGGCGCGCTGCTCACCCTGCTGCAGCTGACCACATCGAACGAAATCTCGATCATGCGGGCGGCTGGCCTGTCCACGCCGGGGCTGATCAAGCTGTTCCTGCCCACCATCATCGGCCTTGGCGTGCTGTGCGGGGTGGTCAATGACCAGATCACGCCGCGCTCGGAGCAGCACCTCGCCCAATGGTGGAACGCCACGACACCCGACGCCGCGACGGTATCGCACAACTACTGGCTGCGCGCGCGCGATGACCTGATCAACATCAACTACCTTTCCCGCGGGGGGGAGGCGCTTGACGGTGTCACGGTCTACCACCGCGACCACCAGAGCCTGCTGGAAAAGGTCACGACCCTGAAGGACGTGCATTACATGCATGGCCACTGGTATGGCACGCCCACGCGCGTGCTGAGCGTGATCAGCCCGACCCGCGTCGACCTGCTCGACACGCCCGAGCAGCCCGTGCGCCTTGACTGGCCCGACACGCTCACGCCGGGCTACCTGATGCAGATTACCGTCAGTTTCACCCAGTCCATCGGCACCATGCTGGCCGAGCAGAACGACACCATGCCTTCCAGCCAGTCGTCCTCGTTTTTCATAACCGAAATACTGGGACGCATCATGTTACCGGTCACGTTCGCGGTAATGCTGTTACTCGCCGTGCCGGTGGTCTATATCCCCCCCCGGGCTGGCACGCGCAGCTGGTTACCCATATGGTGCCTCGGCGCGGGCCTGCTGTTTGTCGTGTTCCAGGGGCTGCTCCGCGCGCTTGGCAATGCGGGAACATTGCCCTCGCTTATGGCGATATTCGTCGGGATCCTGATTTTCATCCTTGGCGTCATCACCGTGCTACTGAGGATCGAAGAGCGATGATTACAAATACCCTGAAGAACAGTTCCATCCGCACAGGCCGCAGCTTCGACCTGGGCAAGATGAACCTGTCCCAGCTCTGGATTGCCTACCTCACCTACCCCACCATCCTCCTGTATTTCGTGCTGGCCATCGCCAGCTACGCGGTCATGGTGTACGCCTACACGTCGTTCGTGCCGGTCGCCATCAGCATCGCGGCGGTGGTGCTGGTCTATCCGCTGGTCTGGTATGGCATCCATCGCTTCATCCTCCACGGCCGGTTCCTCTACCGCATGAAATGGAGCGCCTCCCTGTGGAAGCGCATCCACTTCGATCACCACCAGGACCCCCACCTGCTGGACGTGCTGTTCGGCTCGCCGCTCAACACCATTCCCACCATTGCCATCGTCACCATTCCCATCGGCTACGCCATTGGCGGGCTGGCGGGTTCGGGCGCCGCCTTTGGCGCGGGGCTGACCATTACGTGCATCTATGAATTCTTCCACTGCATCCAGCACCTGAACTACAAGCCGCGCATGCGCTGGATCCAGTTGATGAAGCAGCGCCACGTGCTGCATCACTTCCATAACGAGAACGGCAATTACGGCATCACCAGCTTCGTGGCCGACCGCATCTTCCACAGCTACTACCCCGATGCCCGTGGCTGCCCGCGCAGCCCCACCGTGTTCAACCTTGGCTATGACATCGAGGAAGCCCATCGCTACCCCTGGGTGATGGAAGAGACCGGCTCCCCCCCGCGCGACCGCCCCGATGGCGCCAACACCACCCGGAACGCGGCGTGAGCACGGGCATGGCGCTGAATGTTCTCATCCTGGCCGGCAGCAGGCCGGGACGGCCCGACCCCATGGCGCAGGCGGCGGGTATTTCGCACAAGGCCCTGCTGCCGGTTGGCGGCAGCCCCATGATCAGCCGGGTCATCGCGGCGCTCCAGTCGGTCGAGGGCATTGGCAGGATCGCCATCTGTATCGAGCGCCCCGAGGTGCTCGCGGGCATCGTGCCTGACAATGTCACCTTCATCCCCCCCGCGTCCGGGCCGAGTTCCAGCGTGATGAAGGCGCTGGACACGCTGGGCACGCCGCTGCTAGTCACCACCGCCGACCATGCCCTGCTCGAACCCGCCTGGGTGCGCAGCTTCGTGCAGAAGGCACAGGAAAGCGGGGCCGACGTGGCCGCGGGCATTGCGATGGAACGCGACATCCTGCGTGATGTGCCGGGTACCAGGCGCACCATGATCCGCCTGGCTGATGGTGCCTTCTCGGGCTGCAACATGTTCCTGTTCCGCACGCCTGCGGCGGCCGGCGTGATCCGGCTGTGGCAGAAGCTCGAGGCCGACCGCAAGAACCCGCTTAAAATGGCGCGCACGCTCGGCCTGGGCATCCTGCTGCGCTTTGTGCTGCGCCGCCTGACCCGTGCGGATGTATGCCGCCGCATCGGCCAGCTTTCACACGCACGCGTGGCCATGATCGAGCTGTCCAACGGGCGCGCCGCCGTGGATGTGGACAAGCCCGCCGACCTTGAGCTGGTCACGCACCTGCTCGCCTCCACCCCCCTGCCCGCGACCTGAGGCCCACGGCCTTACGCCATGCACCGCCCATCCGCGCCACAGCTCCAGTCCGCCATCCGCACGGGTGTCAGCCAGATGTGCCGGATGCATGGGTGGGCGGTGCTGCATGAATTCGTCCTGCCCGATCGCAGGCGGGCCGACATCATGGCCCTGACACCGCAGGGCGACCTTTTGTGCATCGAGATCAAGTCCGGCCTGCCGGATTTTCGCGCCGACCACAAATGGCCCGATTACCTGCAATGGTGCGACCAGCTCTATTTCGCGGTCAACCAGGACTTCCCCCGCCACATCGTGCCACAGGCAGCCGGGCTGATGATTGCCGCCACCCGCCCTGCCGCCATGCAGGCGGCCACCTGCATGGATTGCGCCATCATCCGCCACCCGCAGCGCAGCCCGCTTGCCGCCGCGCGCAGGCGCAAGCTCACGCTACAGTTCGCCATGCAGGCCGCCGAACGGCTGGGCCGGGTGGACATGCCGCAGGTGGAACATGCGGTGAAAACGGCATTACGTGTAGAATAGAGTATTCCACAAGAAAGGTTACCCATGTCACAGGCCATCCTGACCCGTTTTGAAGCCGCCCGCTCCGTCGTGCGCGATGCCGCCGCCCTTGCCATGAAGATGCGCCCCGCCCCCGGCGGCCCCAAGGGCACCCAGAAAAGCGCGCAGGACTGGTTGACTGAAACCGATGGCGCGGTGGAGGCCTTCATCTCCGAGCGAATCGGCATGCTGTTCCCCGAGGATGGCTTTCAGGGCGAGGAGGAAGGCCGCACCCGCACCGGCAGCCTGCGCTGGGTGGTGGACCCGATCGACGGCACCTCCAACTACGCGCGCGGGCGCAACCGCTGGTGCATCTCGCTTGGCCTGATGGATGGCGACACCCCCGTGGCCGGCATTATCGAGGCCCCGATGCTGGGCGAGACCTATACGGCGGTAAAGGGGCATGGCGCATTCCTTAACGGCGCGCGCATCCAGGCCTCCCCCGTGACCGACCCCGCCACCTCCCTGATCGAGATGGGCTGGAGCAACCGCGTGCCGCCGGGCGTGTTCCAGGAAAAGATCGACGCCATCCTGAATCTTGGCGCCATGCCGCGCTCGGGCGGGTCGGGCGCCATTGCCCTGGCCGAGGTCGCTTGCGGGCGGCAGGACGGCTATCTGGAAATCCGCATCAACCTGTGGGATGTGGCCGCCGCCCTCGTGCTTCTGGAGGAGGCAGGGGCGAAGGTTTCGCCCTTCCTGCGCGATGGCGGGCTTGAGGATGGCATCCATATCCTGGCCGCCGCCCCCGGCATTGCCGATGCCCTGTCGCAGGCGGTGGGCGTCTCCCTTAAATAACGGCAATATAGGGCTGGATCATGCCACGCAGGCTTGCCTTGAGAGCCATGATTCAGCCATGAACACAGACCACTCCAGTGCACGGACCGTTTTGGTGGATCTGCCGTGACGAATCGGAAAGGGAGCATGGGTTTGCACAAGTTTCATCTCATCAGGACGTCACTCGCCACGCTGGCCCTGATGATGCCGCTGCACGCCGCGATGGCCGCCAGCATGGAAGAAGAACAGAGCCTGGTGGACCGCGCCACGCTGACCGTGCGTGACATGTTCTCAGGCGCCACGGCGGGCAGCAAGGTTACCCGTTACCTGGCCGAATCGCGTGGCGTGATTGTCTGCCCCTCTGTGTTCCGCATGTCGATCGCTTTTGGCGGCGGTGGTGGTGGTTGCGTATTCCTCACGCGTGATGCCCATGGCTCCTGGTCTGATCCCGCCTTCTACCGCATGTCATCGGCCAATTTTGGCCTCCAGCTCGGCATGCAGGATGTGCAGGTAATGCTGTTCGTCATGACAGATCAGGGCGTGCAGTCGCTGCTCGACAGCCAGATGAAACTCAGTGCGGATGTCGGCACCTCCTTCGCCTCATCGGGTTCCGGGCTGGAAGCCGGCACGGCGGGCGAGCACAACACCTCCATCAAGGGCGTGCAGAAATCCAAGGGCCTGTTTGCAGGCGCTGCCCTTGGTGGCTCCAAGATGCGGGTCAACAGTGCGGCCAACCGCGCCTATTACAACCAGATTGTAGGACCGGAAGATATTGTAGTGTCCATGCGGGTGAACAACTCGGGTGCCGACCCTCTGCGCTCCGCCCTGACCGAAGTGCTGGCCGCCGCGCAAAGCCGCCCGGACAAGAACGGCCAGACCAGCACACCCACCACGCAGCCCCAGCAGCCGATGGAAACCGCGCCTTCTGGCTCGGTGAGCAGCCAGAGCCTGCCTGCACAGTAACAGAAACGTCCGTGTGCCGCCTTTTTAAAAGGCGGCATTTCTTTTGAAGCTTTCAGTCATTCGTGCCTGGGCTGGCCTGCGCTGCTGCGCGCCTGCTGGCCCGGAAAGCCGCCACATGGCGGTTATGGTCATCAAGCGTGCTGGTAAAATCATGCCCGCCCAGTCCATTGGCCACGAAATAAAGCTGGTCGCCCTGAGCCGGATGGGCTGCGGCATAAAGGGCCGCCATGCCGGGCGAACAGATCGGCCCCGGCGGCAGGCCAGCAATCACATACGTATTGTAAGCCGTAGGCTGCTGCAGGTCGGCACGCGAGAGCGCATGCCCCAGCGGCCCTGCCCCCTTGTTCAGCCCATAGACCACGGTCGGGTCCGACTGAAGCCGCATGCCCTGATGCAGGCGGTTGATGAACACGCGCGCCACCATGGGGCGTTCGGATGCAATGGCCGTTTCACGCTCGATCATGGAGGCCAGCACCAGCAGGTCGTGACGGTTGACGATGGCCGGATCCACCACGCGGCTTTCCCATGCCTGATCGATGGCGCGGTCCATGGCATGCTGCATGCGCGCCAGCATCTGCGCGCGTGACATGCCCCATTCATAATCATAGGTGAGCGGCATGACCGACCCCTCATCGGGGAAAGGAAAGCTGCCATCCATAAAGGGCGCATGTTCCAGCAGGTTGGCGATCTGGATGGCGGAGAGCCCCTCCGGCACGGTCAGCCTGTGCACGACCGGCTTGCCATGCCGCAGCACCAGCAGCACCTGATGGATGGAGGCATGGGCGGGAAAGACCAGCTCGGCGGCATGAAAAGCGCCATCAACCCGTGTCAGCACGGTAGCGGCCTCGAACACCTTCTGCGCAAGCCAGCCCTGCTCGACAATGCCCGCAGCCTGCAGGCTGGCCAGGACCTGCCCGGTTCCGCCATGGGGCACGACCAGCGTGCGCTGCTCAGCCAGCGGGCCGGGGGCATTGTACTGCCGCACGCCCATGAACAGGGTGCCAAGGCCTGACAGCACCAGCACGAGAAATGCCAGCCCACATACCGCCAGAACCCTGCGCACGCCCGCTCCTTCGCCCTATGCCTGAAATGAAAAGGGGCGCCCTTGGGCGCCCCGGTCCTACACGCCGCGCAGGATGACGCTGGCGTTGGTGCCCCCAAAGCCGAAGCTGTTGGACAGGATGGTGTCGATCTTGCGCTCCTGCGCCGTATGCGCCACCCGGTCGATCACGCTCTCGCGTGAGGGATTGTCGAGGTTGAGCGTGGGCGGGGCCACATTGTCGCGAATGGCGAGGATGGAATAGATCGCCTCGACCGCGCCTGCTGCACCCAGCAGGTGCCCCGTGGCCGATTTGGTGGAAGACATGGCCAGCTTGCGCGCATCATCGCCAAACAGGCGCTCGACGGCATCAAGCTCAAGGTCATCGGCCATGGTGGAGGTGCCATGGGCGTTGACGTACTGAATGTCAGCCGTGGTCAGGCCCGCGCTGCGCACGGCGTTCTGCATGGCGCGGAACGCGCCCTCATGGCCTGCGGCAGGCGCCGTGATGTGGTGCGCATCGCCCGACATGCCATAGCCGATCACCTCGGCATAGATTTTGGCACCGCGCGCTTTCGCGTGCTCATATTCTTCCAGCACCACGATACCGGCGCCCTCACCCATCACGAAACCATCGCGGTCACGGTCCCACGGGCGGGAGGCTTTTTCCGGCGTGTCGTTGAAGTGGGTGGACAGCGCCTTGGCCGAGCAGAACCCCGCAATGCCCAGCGGGCACACGGCGGCCTCGGCCCCACCGGCTACCATCACGTCGGCATCGCCGAGCATGATCATGCGGGCGGCATCGCCAATGGCGTGCACGCCGGTGGCGCAGGCGGTCACGACCGAATGGTTCGGCCCCTTGAATCCGTATTTGATCGAGACATGCCCCGAGACCAGGTTGATCAGGGCGGACGGGATGAAGAAAGGTGAAAGCCTGCGGGCCCGGCCTTCCTTTACCGTCACGGATGCCTCGTAGATGGTCTGAAGACCGCCGATGCCAGAGCCGATCATGACGCCGGTGCGGCAGCGATCCTCTTCCGATTCCGGCTTCCAGCCTGAATCCTCGACCGCCTCGGTGGCCGCGACAAGACCGAGATGGATGAAGCGGTCCATCTTTTTCTGGTCCTTGACGGGCACCCAGTCCGAAAGGGTCAGGCCGCCACTTTCCGTAGGCCCAGCGGGCACTTCGCCCGCAACCTGCGCGGGCAGGTCAGAGGCGTCGAACGATGAGATGCGGCCAAAGCCGTTCTCTCCGGCCACGATACGCGACCAGTTGCGCTCAACACCCAGTCCGAGTGGGCTGACCATACCCATACCGGTTACGACAACGCGCCGCTGTCCAGACATTGATCCGGTAGACTGCATCAACCCGCCCTGCTTCCTGAAAGTAACGATACCTGACTGAATTCGTAATAACTATTGATCGACAAACGGGTCGATCAGGCAGCTTTCTGCTTCTCGATGTAGTCGATCGCGTCCTTCACGGTCGTGATCTTTTCAGCTGCATCCTCGGGGATCTCGACGCTGAACGCTTCCTCGAACGCCATGACCAGCTCGACCGTGTCGAGGCTGTCGGCGCCCAGATCGTCGATGAAAGAGGCATCCGGGGTGACCTTGCTTTCGTCAACACCAAGGTGCTCGACTACGATCTTCTTAACCTTATCGGCGATTTCGCTCATCTGTCTCTGCTTCCTGTCTGCCCCTGAAGAAACGGGCGGTTCGAAACGTGTTCGTCCTGTAACGTCCCTGCAAACCGATGACGTACACCGGCCCGCTTCGGACGAAGCTGCGGGCGATTAGCACGGTTTTGATGCAATCGCCAAGGCGGCGTTTGCATTTCCTGTCCGCACGCCCCGCAATTAAGGGGACAGCTGGGCTGTCAGGACTATCTTTTTTGTCACTTCAGGCCCGCTGTCCAGCAAAATATCACATTGCTCAGACCATCGCCATGCCACCATTGACATGAAGCGTGGCCCCCGTGACCCATCCGGCCTCATCCGATGCCAGATAGACCACCGCCGGTGCGATGTCACCGGGCTGGCCCATGCGGCCGAGCGGGATGGAACCGACCAGCTTTTCCTTCTGCGCGTCAGGCAGCACGTCGGTCATGGCGGTCTGGATGAAGCCCGGCGCCAGCGTGTTCACGGTCACGCCACGGCTGCCCGCCTCCTGCGCCAGCGACTTGCCCATGCCGATCATGCCTGCCTTGGCGGCGGCGTAGTTGGCCTGGCCTGCATTGCCCGTCACCCCCACCACGGAGGCGATGTTGATGATGCGCCCCGCCCTGCGGCGCAGCATGCCCTTGAGTGCTGCGCGGCACAGGCGGAAGGGGGCGGCGAGGTCCACGTCCAGCACGCGGCTCCAGTCCTCGTCTTTCATCCGAATCGCAAGCGTGTCGCGCGTCAGCCCCGCGTTGTTGACTAAAATGGCAAGCGGCGCACCTGCCTTTTCCTCGGCTGCGGCGACCAGCGCATCGGCCGCCGTGGCATCCGACAGGTCAGCGGGGCAGACATGCAGGCGGTCAGCGCCACCTTCAGCCCCGATGCTGGCTGCGACCTCCTCCAGCACGGCCTGGCGCGTGCCTGACAGCACCACCGTGGCCCCCTGCGCATGCAGCGCGCGCACGATCTCGCGCCCGATTCCCCCCGATGCGCCGGTTACCAGCGCTACTTTTCCATCCAGCCTGAACATGAGCTGTCCGTTCCCTTCGGTATCCATCAATCAGAATGCCCCCGGCACGCGGGCCGGGGGGCGTTGTTTCAGCGCGCGGCCAGATAGGCTTCGATATCGGCCGGCGTGCCGACCGAGCGGGTCGCGACATCGCCATTGATGCGCTTGACCAGCCCCGCCAGCACCTTGCCCGAGCCGATCTCGACAAAGCTGTCCACGCCCATGGCCACCATCGCATCCACGCTTTCGCGCCAGCGCACGGTGCCGGTAATCTGGCGCACCAGCAGGTCGCGGATCGTGGCCGGGTCACTCACCTTGGCCGCCGTTACGTTGGCCACCACGGGCACGACGGGGGCCTTGATCTCGGCCTCGTCCAGCGCCTTGCGCATGGCCTCGGCCGCGGGTTCCATCATCGAGCAGTGGAAAGGGGCGGAGACCGGCAGCTTGAGCGCGCGCTTGACGCCCTGCGCCTTGGCCAGCTCGATCACGCGGTCGATCGCCGCCATCTCGCCCGCCACAACCACCTGGCCGCCGCCATTGTCGTTGGCGACTTCGATGATCTGTTTGTGGGCCTTGCCCGCCTCATCGGTATAGGTTGCGGCCTCGGCGCACAGGCTGGCGGCGCGCGCCATGTCCATGCCCACGCCAATCAACGCCGCCATGCCGCCCCTGCCCGGCGGCACGGCAGCCTGCATGGCGTTGCCGCGCAGGCGCAGCAGGCGGGCGGTCTGGGCAATGCCCAGCGCACCGGCAGCCGCAAGGGCCGAATATTCGCCCAGCGAGTGACCCGCCACCAGCGCCACGTCGCGCTTGAGCTCCACGCCGCCTTCGCGCTCCAGCACCCGCAGCACGGCCAGCGAGACGGCCATGAGCGCAGGCTGGGCGTTGTCGGTGCGGGTCAGGTCCTCCATCGGGCCTTCGAACATGAGTTTGGAGAGATGCTGGCCCAGCGCCTCATCAACTTCCTGGAACACTTCGCGCGCCGGGGCGAAGGCCTCGGCGAGGTCGCGCCCCATTCCAACTGACTGACTTCCCTGACCGGGGAAAACAAAGGCTTGCACAGGCATGACTTCCATCCAGACTAACTATGGTTCTTGGGTTCATCCGCGTGATGCGGGCTGGGGCGGGCAGTGTCAATCACCATCGCGCCCCGCGCGGAGCCGATAGGCTGCCAGCAAAAGCACATCCCACGGCACGGCCGCCACCTCGCGCAGGCGCCAGAACCACCGCTTGCCCCACCGGCGGGCGGCGGGCACGGGTGGTGGCGGCACGCGCATGACCTGCCAGCCCATCATGCGCATGAGCACAAGGCAGCGTGGCAGGTGATAGGCGCTGCTGGCCACCGCCACCGGCCCAGCATGCCCGCGCTGGCGCAGCAGCCGCGTGCAGGCGATGACGGAAGCCAGCGTGTCGGGTGCGGTACCTTCCACCAGCACGGCATCAGGCGGCACGCCCGCGGCTTCCAGCATGGTGCCCATGACATCGCCCTCACGCAGGCCCGAAGGGGGCGACACACCTCCGGTAGGCACGTACAGCACCGGGGTACGGGCCGCGCCAAAGGTGTAGGCGGCCACCACCCGCAACCACAGGGTGCGGCCCGGCGCACCATCAGGCTGGAGCCTTGCGCCGAATATGACGATGGGCAGCGGCGGCTGTGGCATGGTCCCTCAGGCAGGCGCGCGCAGCAGCACCCGGTTGAGCGATTCCAGCGTGGTGAACATCTGCGCCCAGATTTTGGCAAAGCGGCTGGCCGAGACACCCCGCGTTTCCATGATGGCGGCAAGATCGGCCACCGTGCGCTCGCCATCGATCAGCGGCAGGATGCCACGCGCCTGCGGCGGCAGGGCAATGGCGACCTGAAGCGTGCCGAACGCGAAGGGCAGCCGGTCATCGCCCCCCATCATGCGGGCGAGTTCAAGGCCGGGAATCTCGCGCATGACGGGCACGGCATCTGGCGCAAACGGGTCGGCCCGCACAACCGGCTCGCCCATGCGGCGCACATAGGCGACATGGGTGGCCATGTTGCCGGCCACGTCCTCCGCCACGGCCTGGCGGGCGCGTTCGGGCAGGGCCGCAATCCGCTCGCGCAGGCGTGGGTCAGGCAGCAGCAGGGCGGGGTCGTAGCGGGCGGGTTCCATCAGGCAGGCCGCCGCCAGCCCCGCGCGGTCCAGCAGGGCGTGGAAGGCGGTTATGTCATAGGCCCTGTCACGCGGGTTGAGCAGCAGGTCATACAGCCCTGCGTCGCCCCCGGTCAGGTGATCGCCAAAATTGGTATTCTGCCGCAGCCAGGCGGTGGCGGGCAGATGGCGCATGACGCGGCGGGCCACATCGAGCCGCCCCTTCGGGGCCTCATCCACCGGGGCAAGGCGCTCAAGGGCGTCTTGCAGCATATACACGCCCGTGCGGCCATAAGGCGCATAGACCATCAGCCCCATGCCGCCACCGGGCGCAAGCACGCGCTCGAGGGCCGCAAGCCCCGCATCGGGGTCGGGCAGGTGATGCAGCACGCCGCAGCAGTCGATGTAGTCGAACGGGCCGGGGGCCACCTGCGCGATATCGGTCAGGTCGCCGCGCACGAAGCGCATGTTCTCCAGCCCGCGCACCGCAGCGCGTTTGCTGACAATGTCGAGCGCCGCGGGCGAGCGGTCGAGGCACAGCACCTCACCCGGCCGCCCGGTCCGCGCCATGTGAGTGGCCAGCATGATCGCGCCATCACCCGTGCCGCACCCCGCCACCAGCACCCGCAATGGCTGCGAACGCGGGCGGGTGGCGCCAAACACCCAGTAATCGATCTCGCGCAGGTGGCTGGGGCTGCCGATCAGCAGCCTGCTCTTTTCCTCACGCGGGTCGCGGGCGGGATAGGGGTAATGCTCGTACTGGGCAAGCAGCCCGGCATCACGCCCGTCATGCGGAGTGGGGATGGCGCTTTCATCACGGGTCATGATGGGCCTCAGCGCGGCAGCAGCTTGCCGCGCTGCCAGGCCTCGGCGGCGTCTTCAGCGCTCATGCCCTCGAAGCGCATGGCATGGTCGAGCGCGCTGACCACCTTGTTGCCCAGCGTCAGCTCATCAAGCTCGTCAAGCAGGTCGGTATCCATTTCGGGCCGGGCGACCGAGCGCAGCAGGATGCGGGCTTCCTGCTCCGCGCCGTAGCTGCCCTTGGGGTCATCAAGTGCGAGCAGCTTCTGGCCGTAATGCACGAAGGAAGGCTGCCAGGCGGGAATGATCTCGGGCAGGCTGCCCTCAAGCACCCGGGCTGCGTGGTCATATGCCTCTGCATCGGGGCGCGCGGCGATGGTGTAGCCCGCCTCGGTCAGGTTATAGGCGGCCACGACCTGGCGCACCCGGTCGAGCAGCGAGGCGGGGGTCACGATCTCGCGGCTTACGGGGCAGTCGGCCGCGGCAAGCCCGGCAACCGAGGTCACGCCCGTGGCCGCGGCCTCGGGCACGCCCCAGCCAAAGGCGGGGCGATAAAGCTGGCCGAAGGCTTCCATGCCCAGCTCGGGGGCGAGGAAGGCGGCATCGACATCAGGCAGCCAGGCCGAGACGAACAGGTCCACATCGCCACGGCGCATGTGCTCGATCATCTCCGCGCGCGGGGCAACGACGTATTCGATTTCCAGCTCATAGGCTTCCAGCACGCGGGCGACAGCGGCGGCGGAGGCCTGCTGCACGGTTTCATCAAGGTGCCCGAGGGTCACGGTGGTCATGTAGTTTCACTCCTTGGTGGCAAGTGTGCCCGGCCCGTCAGCCCTGCTGCTGGGGAACCTGCGCCGCGTGCCCGGTCTGGACCGGCGCCCTGTTCTGGGGATGCGCGGATGCAACGGCATAGTCAAATACGAGGGTGGTGACGATATAGGGTGCCGCGAATTTCTTGAAGGCTTCATGCGCGGGGTCGAAATAGGCCGGGTCCGTCACGACCGGGCGGCCCACGTAATAATTGCGATCTCCCTCCGAGCGGAAGGTGACCACGAAGGCCTGCTGCAGCCCCTCATCCACGCCCTCGCCGCTGATCTGGGCGCCGGTCTCGATCGAGACGACAACGGGCGAGCCATCCTCGCGCCGCGACGTGCGGGCCAGCGCCAGGAACCGGCGCACCACCTCCGCACGCTGGTCATCGGTGATGGTGGGCAGAAAGCGGAACAGCACGATATGGCGCACAAGGCCGCGATGAAAGCCCGCCGAGGTGAAGCGCAGCAGCCCCACCTGCGAGGCCATGAGCCGTTCGGCGCGCGTGGCATCGCTGACCGGCGGCTCGGCTGGCGCTGCCGCCGCACTGGCCGGAGCGGGAACCGGAGCCGCAGCGGCGGCTGGGGCCGGGACTGAAACCGGGGCCGCAGGAGCGGCTGATGCAGGGGCCTGAGCTGGAGCCACAGGGGCGGCTGATGCCGGAGCCTGAGCCGGAACCACAGGAGCAGTTGATGCCGGAACCTGAGCCGGAGCCGGGGGCACAGGCGCAGTCGGGGCCGGAACCGGGGCCACGGCGGCGTCCGGGGCGGGCGTTGCAGGCGCGTCATCCGCCCACGCGGTTCCCGCCATGAACAGGCAGCCCGCCGCGATGATGGCAGCCTGTCCCGCCCTGATGTCACGCACCTTCATTTTCAGTCTTCGTTCCTTTCATGCGGCAGCACGGGGTCAGGCTGCGGCGGTCATCCGCGCGAATTTGCGCTGGCGCATCATGAGCAGGCGGTACACCGCACTGCTGATCAGCCCGCTCAGCCGCCCGTGGGGCGTCCAGCCAATGGTTTTCAGAATCATGCCCGTAACCCGCACGGCATGGCGCGGCTTGTACAGCCGCAGCGCACGCGACATGTAGGCCGCGATGCAGCGGCGGTGGTCGTAGGGCGTGGAGGCGGGTTCGTTGGTGGTGTGGAAGGCGGACGCCAGTTCGTCATCCTCGCTTTCCGTCACCCGGCCCAGGGCAATGCGGGTGCGCTGCCATGCGCCCAGGCGCTCACGCCGCAGGTAGCGGCGCATATGGTCATAGAACAGCTTGAAATGGCGGTATTCGTCCGCCGCGATCTGCTTGCATATGGCCTTGAGCAGCGGCTCGTCGGTGGCATCGGCCAAGGCGCTGTAAAAGGAGGACGTGCCCGTCTCGACCATGCAGCGCGCGATCAGCTCCCCCGTGCGCGAGCCACGGATGGAGGCATTCACGTCAAGGTCGAGGCTGTAGGCCTGCCGGTAGCGGGTGAAGGCGGCCATGTAGTCCCAGCTCGGGTCGGCCAGCATGGCCCAGCGGCCCAGCGCATCGCCGTGCTGCACTTCCTCCACCGCCCAGTTATCCGCCGCACGGGCAAAGGCGGGGTCATCGGCAAAGACGTTTTTCAGGTAGCGGGCATAATCAAGGCCATTACGCTCCACGACCGATGCTGCCTTGATGACAGGTATCATGTCAGGGTCCACCCGTTGCGGGTCGAAACTGTTCCAGTTCATCTGTTCAATGCGCCAGTGTTTCATCGCAACCTGCTCTTGTATTTTTTCTCCATTAAGGCGCGCACAGCGTGCCATTGATGAAGAGGACATGACACATGTTTCATGTTTACGCCAATCCTGACACCATCCCACCCCCTGTCATTGCGCTGCCAAATCATGCTAGGGGGCTAGCCCGACACCGCCAATAAGAACGACAGATTGGGTCGCCACATGAATATTCATGAATATCAGGCAAAGGCGCTCCTGCGCTCCTACGGCATGCCCGTGCCTGAAGGACATGCCGCCACCACCGCCGATGAGGCCACCGCCGCAGCAAAGGCGCTGGGCGCGCCGGTTACCGTAGTCAAGGCGCAGATCCACGCCGGTGGGCGCGGGGCCGGGCATTTTGCGGGCAAGCCCGAGGGCAAGGGCGGCGTGCGCCTCGCCCGCACGCCCGCCGAGGTGGAACAGGCCGCCCACGCCATGCTTGGCCAGGTACTCGTGACCAAGCAGACCGGGCCTGCGGGCCGCCTCGTGCGCACGCTGTATGTCGAATCCGGCTGCGACATCGCACGCGAGCTGTATTTTTCCATGCTGGTCGACCGGGTGACCGGGCGCGTGGTCATTGTTGCCTCGCCCGATGGCGGCATGGAGATCGAGGAGGTCGCCGCCCGCACGCCCGAGCGCATCTTCAAGGAATATATCGACCCCGCGAAGGGCCTGTGCGACTACCAGTCACGCGCGCTGGCCGTGCGCCTGGGCCTGAAGGGACGCGAGATCCGCGCGTTCCAGAGCGTGGTGCGCGCGGCCTATACCGCCTTCACCAGCCTTGATGCCGCCATTGTCGAGGTTAACCCCCTGGTCGTGACCGGGGCGGGCGACCTGCTTGCCCTCGATGCCAAGATGTCGTTCGACGAGAACGCGCTCTACCGCCACCCCGAGATTGCGAAGCTGCGCGACGAGCACGAGGAAGACCCCCGTGAGCGCGAGGCGGCCGAATACGGCCTGGCCTATGTGGGGCTGGATGGCAATATCGGCTGCATGGTCAACGGCGCGGGCCTGGCCATGGCCACGATGGACATCATCAAGATGGAAGGCGAGGAGCCGGCCAACTTCCTCGATGTTGGCGGCGGCGCGTCAAAAGAGCGCGTGGCGGCGGCCTTCCGCATCCTCATCGGCGACCCCAAGGTGCGCGGCATCCTGGTCAACATCTTTGGCGGCATCATGCGCTGCGACGTGATTGCCGAGGCCATCATCGCCGCCTCGCACGAGACCGGGCTGAACGTGCCGCTGGTGGTGCGCCTGGCGGGCACCAATGTCGATCGCGGCAAGGCACTGCTGGCTGAATCCGGCCTGACCATCATCCCCGCCGATGATTTGGGCGATGCCGCCCGCAAGATCGTAGCCGCCGTCCGTAACGCGGGAGTCTGAAGCGCATGTCCATTCTCGTCAACAAATCCACCAAGGTGATCACGCAGGGCTTTACCGGCGCGCAGGGCACCTTCCACACCGAGCAGGCGCTGGCCTACGGCACCCACATGGTCGGCGGCGTGACCCCCGGCAAGGGCGGCAGCGTGCATCTGGGCCTGCCGGTGTTCGACACCGTGGCCCAGGCGCGGGATGCGACCGGGGCTGATGCATCGGTCATCTACGTGCCGCCCGCCGGCGCCGCCGATGCCATCCTTGAGGCCATTGCCGCAGGCATTCCCCTGATCGTGTGCATTACCGAGGGCATTCCCGTGCAGGACATGGTGCGCGTGCGCGCCGCCCTCGAGCTGTCGGGCAGCCTGCTCATCGGCCCCAACTGCCCGGGCATCATCACGCCTGATGAATGTAAGATCGGCATCATGCCCGGTCCCATCCACCGCCGCGGGCATGTGGGCATCGTCTCGCGCTCGGGCACCCTGACCTATGAGGCCGTGGCCCAGACCACCGCCATCGGCCAGGGCCAGAGCACCTGCGTGGGCATTGGCGGCGACCCGGTCAAGGGCATGGACTTCACCGATGTGCTCGCCCGCATGATCGAGGATCCCGACACGCATTCCATCGTCATGATCGGCGAGATCGGCGGCACGTCGGAAATCGACGGGGCGGAACTGATCCGCGCCAGCGGCACGCACAAGCCCGTGGTGGGCTTCATTGCCGGTGCCACCGCCCCTCCCGGCCGCCGCATGGGCCATGCGGGCGCGGTCATTACCGGCGGGCACGAGACCGCAGGCGCCAAGATCGAGGCCCTGCGCGAGGCGGGCATCCATGTCGCCCCCAGCCCCGCCGAACTGGGCACGACACTGGCCCGCGTGCTGGGCTGACCCCCGTTTCCGGCGATGGCGCCATAGGAATAAAAGAGTGGCCATCGCCGGTTTTGTATGGCACAGCCGGAAGCGTTTTTTCCACCCCCTGCCAGAGGACCTGAGCCCGATGCCCGATGGGAGCAGCCCGGATACCCTGCCCTTGCATGGCACCGCCATGCCCCCCGTCCGCACGGACTGGACGCGCGATGAAGTCGCGGCCCTCATGGCCCTGCCCTTCCCCGACCTGATCTACCGTGCCCAGACCGTGCACCGCGCACGCTTTGACCCCACGGAAATGCAGATATCCACCCTGCTGTCGATCAAGACCGGCGGCTGCCCGGAGGACTGCGCCTACTGCCCGCAGAGCGCGGTGCATGAGGATGGCGGCGTCAAGGCCAGCCGCCTCATGGCCGTGGAGGAAGTACTGAAGGAAGCCCGCGCCGCCAAGGCCGCGGGGGCCGCGCGCTTCTGCATGGGGGCCGCGTGGCGCAGCCCCAAGGAGCATGACCTCGAGACCGTGTGCGCCATGGTCGAGGGCGTGAAGGCGCTGGGGCTGGAAAGCTGCGTGACCCTGGGCATGCTCGACAACAGCCAGGCCCACAAGCTCAAGGATGCCGGGCTGGACTACTACAACCACAACATCGATACCTCGCCCGAATATTATGGCGACATCATCTCCACCCGCACCTTCCAGGACCGGCTCGATACGCTGGAGAACGTGCGCGACGCGGGCATCAATGTCTGCTGTGGCGGGATCGTGGGCATGGGCGAGGACAGCACCGACCGCGCGGGCATGATCGCCACCCTGGCCAGCCTGCCCCGCCACCCCGAGAGCGTGCCGATCAACATGCTCGTACGCGTGGAAGGCACGCCGCTGGCCGACAGGGCCGAGGCGGTTGACCCGATCGAATTCGTGCGCACCATCGCTGCCGCCCGCATCACCATGCCCGCCAGCCGCGTGCGCCTTGCCGCAGGCCGCGAGGACATGAGCGATGAAGCCCAGACCCTGTGCTTCCTGGCGGGTGCCAACTCCATTTTCTATGGCGAACGCCTGCTGACCACGCCCAATCCCGCCGCCCTGCGCGACCGGCAGTTGCTGGACCGGCTGGGCATGCATACATCACACAAACAGGGCTGAACCCGACGCGGCCGGGCGGGGACCGGCCGGGGCATTTTCCCATGCTGGCCCTGTTCATCTGGCCACGTGCATCACGAAATCTGGAACATGTCCTATACCGTAAAGGAAATCTTTCCCACCCTGCAGGGTGAGGGCGCACAGGCTGGCCGCACCGCCGTGTTCTGCCGCTTTGCAGGCTGCAACCTGTGGAGCGGGCTGGAGCGTGACCGTGCAAAGGCCATCTGCCAGTTCTGTGATACGGATTTCATCGGGACGGATGGCACGGGCGGCGGCCGCTTTGCCGATGCCGATGCCCTGGCTGATGCCATCGCCGCACAATGGCCCGGCCCTGACACCGCGCGGGCCTTCGTGGTGTTTACCGGCGGCGAGCCCCTGCTCCAGCTTGATGCGGCGCTGATTGCCGCAGTCCATGCACGCGGTTTTGAAGTGGCGGTGGAAACCAACGGCACCCTGGCCGCCCCCGCCGGTATAGACTGGCTGTGCGTCAGCCCCAAGGCGGGCGCCGTGCTGGTGCAGAAATCGGGGCATGAACTCAAGCTGGTCTATCCCCAGCCCGACCTGATGCCCCAACAGGTGGCGGAACTGGATTTCGGGCAGTTCTGGCTCCAGCCCATGGATGACGCGCGCCGCAACCACAACACGGCGGCAGCGGTTGACTACTGCATGCGCCACCCGCAATGGCGGCTGTCGCTCCAGACCCACAAGCTGATCGGGATCCCCTGAACATGAGCGTTTCCCCTCCCCCTCCCTCCAGGCCCGAGAACGAAGCAGCCCTGGTCCTGTTTTCCGGCGGGCAGGATTCAGCCACCTGCCTCGCCTGGGCGCTGGCGCGGTTTGGCCGGGTGGAAACGCTGGGTTTCGATTACGGGCAGCGGCACGCGGTGGAGCTGGAATGCCGCGCCACGCTGCGCGATGGCATGGCGCGGCTCAACCCCACATGGGCGCAGCGCCTCGGCGCCGACCACACGCTTGACCTCGCAGCCCTTGGCACCGTGTCGGACACGGCGCTGACGCGCGAGGCGGAAATTGCGCTGACCGAAGGCGGCCTGCCCAACACCTTCGTGCCCGGTCGCAACATCATCTTCCTCACCTTTGCCGCAGCCCTGGCCGCGCGCCGCAATATTCGCCACATCGTGACTGGCGTGTGCGAGACGGACTATTCCGGCTACCCCGACTGCCGCGATGACACGATCAAGTCCCTGCAGGTCACCCTCAACCTGGGCATGGCCAGCCATTACATCCTCCATACCCCGCTCATGTGGATCGACAAGGCCCAGACCTGGGAGCTGGCCGAGCAGCTTGGTGGCGCGGCACTGGTGCGGCTGATCAACCACGAGAGCCACAGCTGCTACCTCGGCACACGCGGCGTGCTGCATGAATGGGGGCATGGGTGTGGCACATGCCCGGCCTGCCTGCTGCGCAAGGCGGGGTGGGAGCGGTTCATGGCACAGAAACACCATGTTTGAACTGGTTTTCAGCCGTCGCTTTTCCATGGCGCACCGGCTGCTGGCAGGTAGCAGCGAGCGCTGCGCCCTGCCGCACGGGCATAATGAATACGTGCGCGTGCACCTGCGCGCGGCAACACCCGCGCCGCTTGATGGCGGAGCGAACATGGTCATGCCCTTCGAACGCGCCAAGGGGGTGTGGCATGGCTTTATCGACAACCATGTCGACCATGCGCTGCAACTTGCCGAGGGCGACCCGCTGCTGGCGTGGTTCCGCCAGCATGAACCCGGGCGCGCGGCCCGCATCATGGTCACGCCGGGCGACCCCACGACCGAACTGCTGGCCTGCCTGCTCATGGCCAAGCTCAATGCCTTCCTTGCCGCCGATGGCGGGGCGCTGACCTGTGCGGCCATTGAAATACAGGAAACGCCCACCAACACGGTCCGTTACAGCGGCGACCCGCTCGCGGTCCTGCCCCAGCCCCGCGCGGCCCCCCGATGCTGGTGGCGGCGCGCGGACATGACCATAGCCGACACCTGATTCCCCTACCCTGAAAGGCCCCGTTTTTTACATGTCAGCACTTGCCCGCTACCGCCAGGAATGGTTCGGCAACATCACGCGCGACACCCTGGCCGGGATGGTCGGCACATTCGCGCTGATCCCCGAGGTCATCGCGTTTTCCTTCGTGGCGGGGGTGGACCCGGCCGTTGGCCTTTATGCCTCCTTTGTCATCAGCGTGGTCATTGCGTTCACGGGCGGGCGGTCAGGCATGATCTCGGGGGCCGCGGGCTCGGTGGCGCTGGTGGCGGCAGCGCTGGTGCGCGGGCATGGCGTGCAGTACCTGCTGGCGGCCACACTCCTGTGCGGCCTGCTGCAGGTCCTGTTCGGCATTCTCAAGCTCGACGTGCTCATGCGCTATGTCTCGCGCCCGGTGCGCACCGGGTTCGTCAACGCGCTGGCCATCCTGATCTTTTCGGCCCAGCTGCCGCACATGCTGCATGTCACGTGGCATACCTATGCCATGATCGCGTTGGGGCTTGTCATCATCTACATGGTGCCGCGCTTCTTTACCGCCATCCCCTCGCCGCTCATCTGCATCGTGGTGCTGACGGTGGTGGCCGTGGCCTGGCCCATGCCGCTGCATACGGTGGCCGATCTGGGCCGCCTGCCCGACAGCCTGCCGCATCTGGTCCTGCCTGATGTGCCATTCTCGCTTGATACGCTGGGCATCATAGCACCCTACGCCCTGGCCATGGCCAGCGTGGGCATGCTCGAATCCATGATGACCGCCCGCGTGGTCGATGACATGACCGACACCCACAGCAGCAAGAAACAGGAATGCATGGGCCTTGGCGTGGCCAATATTGCAGTCGGCCTGTTTGGCGGCATTGCAGGCTGCGGCATGATTGGCCAGACGGTGGGCAACCTGCGCTATGGCGGGCGGGGACGGCTTTCCACCTTCGTGGCGGGTGCGTTCCTGCTGCTGCTGATGGTAGCATTGCGCCCGTGGGTGGCGCAGGTGCCGGTGGCCGCCCTCGTTGCGATCATGATCATGGTCTCGGCCAGCACGTTCTCATGGGGGTCGCTGCGTGATCTGGCGCACCACCCGCGCACGACCAGCGTCATCATGCTGGCTACCGTTGCGGTTGTGGTGGGCACGCATGACCTCGCCGCAGGTGTTGCCGTGGGCGTGCTGCTCAATGGCCTGTTCTTCGCCTTTCAGGTGTCGAACATGCTGTCGGTCACCAGCACGCTTTCCCCCGATGGCCTCAGCCGTACCTATATCGTGAACGGGCAGGTGTTCTTTGCTTCATCCGACGGATTTACCGATGCGTTCGACCTGCACGACACCGCCCGCGACATCACCATAGACCTCACCCATGCCCATCTGTGGGACATGACCGCCGCTAGCGCCGTGGAAGAACTGGTGAGCCGGATGAAGGCGCTGGGCATGCAGGTGCGCCTGACCGGGCTGAACACGGCCAGCGCCACGCTGATCGAGCGGCATACCGGACTGGAAAACCTGACCTGAAAGAGATCTTCTGGCAGGAAGGCATGATGACCCTCCTACTGCGCCAGATGCAGGCCCGTTTGGCCTGTGTCATGCAGGCGACATGATGGCCGCCTGCGGCCAGCGGTTACGGCAGGGAATGGGAGACCCATACCTGCTGGGCCATGATCCGGATCTGGCCGGAGCCTTGCTGGTCCGATCAGGTCCGGCCTGATCTAAAGAGTCACCGCCCGACCGCATCATGCCGCGTTGCGGGATGCGCGGTTCATTCCGGCCCGGAGGCTTGCCCGGAGGGCGGCGCCACAGGCAGCGATGGCCACAAGGCTGGATCAGACAGTTTTTCGATCGTGACTGCCGCAAGTTCCTGCGGCGCATGCTGGTCAAACCTGAACCACTTCGCCTTGAGATACGTATCTTCCGGAGTAATACGCTCCCTTTTGCGCGTCATGTGCCACGCCGTCACCTTACGCGGCGATATGAATGCCCCCGGGCCATCGTATAGTCCTGTGGCGCGCATCGGGCCACTTCCAGCACTATCCGCCACCACGCGGGTCGAACCGGAAGGTCAGCAGGTCGATTGCATCGGGACCGGGGCGCCGGAAGTGGGTCAGCGATCCCCTGAACCCCTGCTGGCGCAACCATGGTACAACGCTGGCCTTCAGTTCACGGTCCATATCAGCGCGGGTATGGGTCACCTGCCTGGCCTCATACGTAGAAGGCATGCGCCCCGGTCGCCATCAAGTGGCTATTTCGTGCTTTTTCCCTTGCCCGTGGCCGAAGTCGCGGTGGGCACGGCAAAAGGATCGGTCACCGTGGCCGTGCCTGCAAGTTTGGCCCACTGGTCGGCCGCCGTCGTATCACCCGCCTGCCGCGCGCTCTGGCTGGCACGGGCATAAAGCTGGGCTGCCGCCTGTGAATTGCCTGCCCTGGTCGCCGCGCGGGCGGCTACGCCAAGGGCGCGGGCCATGTCGCGGTAATGCACCTGTGTCTGGCGGATGGTCGCGGCCTGCAGCGCATCCTGCCAGGCGGTCTGGGCGCTGCCGCCGGTGGCGAGCAGATTGCGGGCCGCCATCTCCCTGGCATCCGCGCTCCAGCTATCGGGCAGCTTGCCGGTCAGCGTCTCGAAATACGCCGCGACCGAGGCCAGTGTCGCACGATCCCCGCTCTCATCGGCAATCAGCCCACGGATGAACTGGCCTTTCTCGGCAATGTCAGGATCCTGCGCGCCCGCGGCAAGGGCGGCCTGTTGCGCGGCTTCCCCCTCGCGGCCCAGCCGGTGCAGCGCGCCGGCCTGCACCAGGTCCAGCCCCGTATCATCCGTCGTCTGCCCGCGCAGCGCCAGCGCCGCCCGGGTTGAGGTAATGGTGGCCAGCGCATCCTGCGGCTTATTTTCATCAAGCTGCACGGTGGCCAGATTATAGCCCGCATCACCTATGGCCGTAACGTCATCACGCGCCACGGCACGCTGGCCTGCCGCACGGTACTGCTGTTCGGCCACCGCAAGGCGGTCAAGCCCCACGGCATCGCGCCCGGTATCCATATCCTGCGACAGGGTGCTGTCGGTCGGGGGGGCGGGGGTCTGCGCCCCGCCGCAGGCGGCAAGGCCCAGTGCAAGGCCCAGTGCCGCATAGTTTTTTTTCATCTTCATGGCTGCACCTTCTGCGCGGGAAGACGGGCATGGCCTTTCTTCACCTTGTTGCCGCTGCCGCCCAGCAGCCACATGCCCCGCATCTGGTCAACCAGCTTCTGCAGGCTGGCGGCCGTGGTCTGGGCCTGCACCAGAAGGACCGGAAGCTGCTGGCTGGCATCCTTCAGGTTGCTGGTGATGGCGGGTGTTGCATTGCTCAGGTCGCCCGTCGCCTTCTGCACGTTGCTCATCGAGGCACTGGCCTTGTCCATCACGGTACCAAGCTGCTTCTCGATCGGGGTCAGCTGGCTGACCGTGGCGTCAAGGCTGGTGATCATCTGTTCCGCCTGGCGGATCAGGTCATCATTGGTCATGAGCCGCCCGATGGAACCCTTGCCCGCATGCATGTCGGTAATGGTGGCATCGAGCGTTGCCATCATGTGCTGGGCGTTATCAAGAACCGGGATCACGCGGTCACGGATATCGCTGAAGGTCTGGGTAATGGTATCAGCCGGGTTGGGCGCGTTGGTGGCGCTGAGCACGGCGTAGCTCCAGTCCAGCTTCTCGCCCACGCCACGCGAGATGTCGATATAGCTCGCCCCCGCCACCACGAAGCGCTTGCGGATGATGGCCGTGCTGTCGTGGCGGATATAGGGCTCGATGTCGGGGTCGATCTCGGCAACGGCGTACATGCCGCCCGAGGGGTTGATGCGCACGCGGCGCACCGTGCCCGCATGGATGCCCATCACCTCGAGGTCATCGCCAACGGAAAGGCCGCTCACCCCGTCTTCAGGCAGCACGATGCGCAGCCTGCCCGCGGGCGTGAGCCAGTCGCGCAGCACGCCAGCCTCGATCACCGCGCCAAACAGGATGACAAGGGCGACCAGAACGAGGATGCCCACCCATTCATCGGCGTAACGGACGCGCACAAGCTGCCGGATTCCGTCTGACTGTTGTTTCTGCACCATTACACCACCCGCAGGGAAAAAAGACCTTCGTCGAGAAGGCGCATGTGGATATTCACCGCCTTGCGATAGGCATGCCACGCAGCAGAGGAGCGGACGAACCACAGCACCCCGCAGCCACGGTCGCGCGCGGCGGTCATCGTTTCAAAAAACGGCAGGACCGTCTCTTCTGGCAGCATGTCCGAGATATCTTCCAGTATCAGCAGGTCCGGCCGCCCCATGAAGGCCCGCACGCAGGCCGCCCGCGCCAGATCCGCGCTGGAAAGCCGGTCTGGCGCGGTAATGGGCAGGCCGGGAAAGCCGAAAGTATGCCCAAGCTCGGTCGCGCGCCGGACCACGTGCTCGAACGGGTCTGTCGTATGGTACAGGTGCGGCAGCATGATGTTGAGATGCGTGCCGAACAGGCTCAGCCAGCTACCATGGCGCGAGATGCGGCCAATACGCCCGCGCAGCGCGTTGAGCTGCCGGTCATACAGCGTGCTCCAGTCCAGCCCCATGAACTTGATGCTGCCCTGCGTGAGCGGGATCATGCCCGTGCACAGATCAGCGAACATGGCGGCGCGCTCGAAGTCACGGCAGTCGATCACCGCGCATTCACCCGGCATGATGCGCAGGTTGTAGGGCGCGGGCATGAGGCCGCTTTCCTCGAACGAGGGCACGGCGTCGCGTAGTTCCAGCAGGGGCGCGTTTGCTGCCATGGTCAGAAATCCAGCATGAAGAGGATATTGACCACCAGCACCAGCATGATCCCGCGGGCGAAGCCGCGCGGCATGATGGTGGCCATCGTATCGTTGCTGCTGACGGTCAGCCCCGAAATGCACGCCCCCAGCCCGACGAAGAAACCGACAAGCACGAATTTGAGCGGGATGATGAGGTAATCCCACGTGGTCATGGCAGCCAGCACGTTGAAGAAGAACGTCCAGACCGAGGAGGTGATCGCCCCGCTGGCATGCGCCACCACAAACCCCATGAGCAGCGACACGACCGCGAAGATCATGCCCAGCGTAAAGCCACCCACCGTAAAGGCGAAGGTGCGCGGCATGACCAGCGCCAGGAAGGGGTCGATGCCACGCGCCTGCAGGCCGCGCACCTCGCCGCCAAGCACCATCATGCCGATCTCGGTCAGCGACAGCATGCCACTGCGGCCCATCAGGATGATGCCCACGAGAATGGGCGCGATTTCACGCACCAGCACCGATACCAGGATCGAACCCGTCATCTGCGCCATGCCGGCATAGCCCAGCCAGTACGCCGCCTGCGACACGACCATCAGGCCCGCGAGGGTTGCGGTAATGACAATGCTCAGGAAGCCGCCGCCAATCACCTGCCGCAAGGTGGCGCGGAATTCATAGATGACCGGCCGGCGCCATGAATTGGGGCGCAGGCTCTCGCGCAGCGTGCCCCACCCCGCCCCGATCAGCAGGAGCGTGAAGCGGACCTGGTGGCGCGTCAACCGCCCCAGTGCCGCAAGCCAGGGCGCGAAACGCCCGACCAGCGTAGCGAAACGGCCCGTATCTCCGCTCTCCTCTGGCGGGGCCATCTGGGCCAGCACGCTTGATGCCTGCTGCTCGGGCGGCGGGGGAGCGTTTTGTGTCATCGCCGCCCGGCCAGCACATAGGTGCGCGTCAGCCCCGCGCCGGGAATGAAGAAGCGCCCGCGCTCACGGAACAGGAAGTTCTGGCGCAGCTGGTGATAGACGTCCTCCGTCACCTGAATGGTGCCGACATCGGGCGCGCCCTGCGCCATCATCTCGGCCATGCCCATGGCATCGCCCCACAGGTTGAAGGCCTGCGGCGCGTTGCCGAGCATGCCGCCAAAGACGGGGCCGACATCAATGCCGATGCGGAAGACGGGGTCGAGGTCTTCCTTGGCCAGGACGGCCAGCGTGTTTTCACGCATCATCAGCGCCGCATTGGCCATGCGGAAGACTGCTCCCTTGTCGGGCGTGTGCGAGCAGCCCGCCACGCACACCACGCGGTGGCCAAGCATGCGGATGGAGAACAGCCCACACTGACGGGCGATGTCCTGCAGCATGCCCGCCATTGAATCGATCAGCTTGAGGTTGGCCATCGGGTCGTTCTGGGCTGTCATGACCATGTCCGACAGGCTGATGACCATGATGGCCACGGCAGGGAAGAACCCTTCCATATTGGCCAGGTCCTGCGCCGAGGGCTGGCCGTTCATGCCCAGGCTGCCGGGCGCCAGCAGGAAGCCCTGGCTGGGATCATGCGGCACTTCATCGGGCGAAGGCTCGGATTCCAGTTCCTCGCGCGCGGCGGCCACCGCCGTGTAATGCTGGGCGGAGAAGCGTGCCGCCGTAACGCCTGCCATCATCTCCACGAAATGGGAGACAATCCCCGCCCGTGGCGCATCCTCAAGCGTGATGACGCCGACCGGGCCGCTGCTGCCCAGAATGGGGCTGCAGAACAGCGCCCGGCTGCCAAACGAGCGCATGTAGATGCGGTAGAACGCCCCGACCCGCTCATCGGCCGCCGCATTCTCCGTTGTCAGCACATCACCATGCGAGACGGCATCGAAAAAGGTCTTGAGGTCCGTGGTGGCCATCTCGAAGCCACCGGAATGCACATCCTGCTGCCTGTCGTAGGAATCGATGCACATCAGCGTATGCCCGTCATGCAGGATACGCCAGATGGCGGCCCGGCGGGCATGGGACTGGTCGGCCAGGGTCTCGGTCAGCAGCAGGGCGTTATCTTCGGGGTTGAACAGGTCCGGGTAGGTCGCGACCGATTGCAGGGCATGGCTCTCGTATGTGGCCACGGCGCGGGACCTGGCAATCTGCGCGCGCATGTGGTCGGCCCGGCGCGCCTGCAGGAACAAAAGCAGGCCCAGCCCCGAGGCCAGAATCACGACCAGCACGGTAAAGAGCAGGTTCTGCCGCCCATCCGCCATGGCGAACTGTGAGAAGTCATCTTCCGGCGCCACGAGCAGCAGCACCCAGCTATCGGTGCCAACCGGCAGGTTGGCCGTGATGGTGACGTAGTTCTTGCCTTTTACACGGACCGTGCGCGCCCCATCGCCATGAACGCGATATTCATCAAACGCCTTGGTCATGACCGGAAAGTGATTCGGGTCGAGCTTCATCCTGTCGGGGTCGCCACCTGCGGCGGCCTCGGCCTCCTGCATGCCGTGGCCTGCCAGCACATGCCCGTCGCGATCCATCAGGATGGCGTTGCCGCTTTCACCAATGCGCAGGGAATTGAGGAATTTGTTCAGATGCGCCAGCGACATGTTGATGGCATAGACATAGGTCTTGTCATCCTGCCCCTTATAGGGAATGGCTGCCGTAAGCGTCAGCTGCCGCGTCACTTCCACGATATAGGGATGGGTCCAGTGCAACTGGCCCGCCTTGACCGTATCGGCAAACCAGGCATGGCCGCGCGGGTCGTAGCTGCCGCCGGGGGTCTGCCACTGCCTGAGCACCTTGCCATTGGCGTCACGCAGTTCATGGGTGAAGACGGACGGCTTGTTCGCCTCCCTGACCAGGGTGGTCAGGGCCACTTCCTGCTCGTTCTCGCCATGTTCGAGCGTGCTGAAATTGCCATCGCCATCAGCGATGTAGAAGGACTGGATCTGCGGCACGTTGCGCAGCATGGTGCTGCTGTAGCCCATGAAGATCTTCTGTTCCACCGCGGGCGCGCCATGTTCGAGCATGTCACGCGCCACCACGCTGCCGGACGATGCCGGGGCGAGGAAGGAATTGACTTCCTTGGCGATGTAATCCTGCTGGCTGACCAGCAGTTCATGCGTCAGGGCAAGGGCGCCGGTGCGCACCGTGCGGTAGGAATGCCAGCCAAAGCCTGCGATGATGGCAATGATGCCCACCACGCACCCGACGGGCACGCCCACATGCAGCAGGAAACGCTTGACCTGATCGGAAGGGGCAATCGTGGGATCGACAATCTCGTCCGTGGACAATGCTCTCTTCCTGTTCAACACATCAGGGCCGGTGGAAGGGCAAGCCTAGACCAAAGCCGCCCGAACGGCCACTCCCTTTGTTACATACCGCCTATTCAGCTCAGCCACACGGGGTCGGCCAGGGCGGCGACGAAGGCCTGGTGGGCCTCGATTTCCGCTGTGTCGGGGCGCACGCGCACGGTCACATGCCCTGCTGGCCGTGCGTAGGTATAGGTGGCAATGCCGCCCCCCCCTTCGGCCACCGAAAGGCCAAGCCCGCGCTGGCGGCCGCCGGTCAGTTCAAGATAGACCTCGGCGAGCAGCTTGCAGTCGAGCAGGGCGTTATGGGTGGTGCGGGCGGAGAGGTCGATGCCAAAGCGGCGGCACAGCGCATCAAGGCTGTTGGGCATGCCGGGAAAGCGTTCGCGCGCCATGTCCAGCGTATCGACCATGCGGCCCATATCAAGTTCAGGCAGGCGGGCGCGGGCGAGTTCCGCGTTCAGGAAACCGAAGTCGAAGCGCGCATTATGCGCGACCAGCGGGTCACTGCCCACGAATTCGAGGAAACCGGGGGCAATCTCGGCAAATTTCGGCTTTCCCTCAAGGTCGGCATAGGTAAAGCCATGCACGCGGGATGCCTCCTCGGGCACGTCGCGCTCGGGGTCGATCAGCACATGGAAATTATTGCCCGTGGGCAGGTCGCCCATCAGTTCCAGCGCCGCGATTTCAATCACGCGGTCGCCCTTGAGCGGGTCGAGCCCCGTGGTTTCCGTATCAAACAGGATGGAGCGTTTCATGCGGGCTTTCCTTTATGGGCCGCCCATGCGGCGGGGCTGGCGGCGTGCATGGCGCGCAGCAGGCGCCTGACCTGCCGCAGCGTGCCATGCCGCGACAGCCCGGTTTGAATGACGATATCGGCCCTGCGCCGCCGGGCGGCATCGGGCATCTGGCGGGCCAGAACGGCATCAAGCTGCGCGGGCGTCATGGTGCCACGCCTCAGCACGCGCGCGCGCTGGATGGGGGCGGGCGCGCTCACCACCACCACCCTGTCACAGATCCGCTCGGCCCCGGTCTCGAACAGGAGCGGAATATCAAGCACCACCCACCGGCACCCATCACGCCGCGCCCGCTCAAGGAAGCGCGTGCGCGCGGCCCGCACCAGAGGGTGCATGATACCCTCAAGCCCGCGCATGATGGCAGGCTCGGCCAGCGCCGCGCGCCGCAGCGCCGCGCGGTCGAGCACGCCATCGCGCACGCAGCCGTGTACCAGCTTTTCAATGGCGGGCAGCGCGCGACCGTGCGGGGCCTGAAGCGCGCGCACCGTGGCATCGGCATCGAACACGCGCAGGCCCGCACGGCGCAGCAGGGCCGCCATGGTGGACTTGCCCATGCCGATCCCGCCCGTAAGGCCGAGCACCCGCATGGCGTTCAGCCGCCTGCGTGGGCCGCGCGCAGGTCGGCATCAAGCAGGGCTTCGACCTCCGGGCCGATGGCAGGCTTCGCGCCAAACCATTTTTCAAACCCCAGCCCGGCCTGATGGATCAGCATGCCCAGCCCATCAACCGTGCGCAGGCCGTGGCGTGCGGCAAGGCGCAGCAGGCCGGTCTGGCGCGGCACGTACACAATGTCACACACCACAAGCCCGGCATCGGCCTGCGCCAGATCGAGCGGGAAAGCGGCGTCATCGGCCCCTTCCATCCCGATCGAGGTGGTGTTGACCAGCAGCGTGCAGCCCGCCAGCGCCTCACCGGCCCGCGCCCAGTCAATCACCTCGATTCCCTCAAGCAGGGCTGCCAGGGCCTCGGCGCGGGCGCGGGTGCGGTTGGCAATGACAACCTGCACGCCCCGGTCGAGCAGGCTTGCGGCAATGGCGCGCGCGGCCCCGCCCGCGCCGAGCAAAAGGGCGCGGCCGCCGCGCACCGCAACACCATGCGCCTCGACATTGGCAACGAAGCCGTCACCATCGGTGGAATAGCCCTCGATCTGGCCATCAGCGGCAAAGACCAGCGTATTGACCGAGCCTGAACGCCGGGCCGAGCGGTCAAGACGGTCAACGATGCGATAGGCGGATTCCTTGTGCGGGATGGTCACGTTCACCCCCCTGAAGCCTGCGGCCTGCAATCCCCTGACCGCCGTATCAAACGCGCCGGGCCGCACGGGCAGCGGCACGTAGGCGCCGTTGATGCCACCCTGCGCCAGCCAGAAATTATGCATGAGCGGCGAGCGTGAATGCGCCACCGGCCAGCCGATCACTCCTGCAAGCCCGGTGTGCCCGTCAATACGGGGGCTGCGTTCCATCGTGTTGTTCATGAACGGCATGTTCCTGCTCAGTGGCGGTATTCTTCCCAGGCCCGGGGCAGGATGCGCTCAAGCCGCGCGGCCCATTCGGCCTGCCCCTGCGGGGTTGCGATCAGGTCCTGCCTGATCTCGATTTCCAGATACGGCAGGCCGCGCCCTTCGGCATGGACCGGCACGGTGTAGTCATTCACATCCGTCAGCGCATAGGGCTCGTTGCTGCCCACCACCAGCCCGTCTTCCGCTGCCAGCAGGTCGCGCACGCGCAGGCCAAAGGCGGGGTTGCGATTGTGCAGCACGCCCGTATGCCACGGTCGCGCCTGGCCGTTCATGCAATCGGTAAAGCTGTGCAGCGAGACCAGCACCACGGGCAGGCCAGCCTCGAGCCGCGTGGAAATCTCGCCACGGATCTTCTGGTGATAGGGCAGGAAAATTTCCTCCACACGCCAGCCTTCCGCATCGGCGCTGAGATCGGCATTGGCGGGCACAAGCGTGCCGTCGCTTTCGCGCACGATGGATGAGGGGTGCCCCGGCGCGCGGTTGCAGTCGATCACGAGGCGGGAATAGGCCTGCTCGATCAGCACGCAGCCCAGCTTTTCGGCCAGCAGGCGCCCGGTTTCGGCCATGCCCAGGTCACAGGCGATATGGCGCGCCCGGTCTGCGGCACTCACCCCCATGTCGCCCAATGCGGCGGGAATGGCCCGGCCCGCATGGTCGCTGACCAGCACGAAGGGCAGCCCCCCTGCCGTGGCCACGCCATCAAGCGCCGACGGGCCGAACTGGATGACCGGCGCCGGGTCGGCCGGGGTCAGCAAACGTGACGGCTCCTGCGCAAGGGCTGCATGGTGCATTGTGGCGTAACGTCCTCTGCCATGGGCGGGTTGGGTGCCGACATTACAGCCCCGGCCCGCCAAGTGAAAGACCCTGCCGGGCCAGCACGCCACAACCCCGCCCCGCGCCAGCCCCTCCCCCCGCGCAGGATTGCGGCGCGCCATGATTGTATCTGCCGCGCCGCGCCGGTAGGGTGCGCTGCGCGCAATGGCATTGAGCCATGAAGGCGCGCCATAATCCTTTTCACACTTGGGGTAGCTGGAACACAGGATGCCGGGGAACGCAAAAACGCTGACGGATCAGGACGCGCACAAGGCGAACGCACAATGGGGCGGGCGCTTTGCCGGGGGGCCTGCGGCCATCATGCAGGACATCAATGCCTCGATCGGCTTTGACAAAGCACTGTGGCGGCAGGACATCGCGGGATCAAAGGCCCATGCCGCCATGCTCGCGAAAACCGGCATCATTTCCGGCGAGGACGCCAAAGCCATTACCGAGGGGCTGGACCAGATCGGCCGCGAGATCGCGGCGGGCACGTTCGAGTTCAGCACCGCCCTTGAAGATATTCACATGAATATCGAGGCCCGCCTGTCCGATCGCATTGGCGAGGCGGGCAAGCGCCTGCACACCGCGCGCTCGCGCAACGACCAGGTGGCGACTGATTTCCGCCTGTGGGTGCGCGATGCGATTGACGGGCTGGAGCAGCAGGCAGCAGCCCTCATGCGGGCACTCGCCCGTCGCGCGCTTGAGCATGCGGCGACCCCCATGCCCGGATTCACCCACCTGCAGACCGCCCAGCCCGTGACCTTCGGCCACCACCTCATGGCCTATGTCGAGATGCTGGCGCGCGACCGGGGCCGCCTGAGCGATGCCCGGCGCAGGCTCAACGAATCCCCGCTCGGCTCGGCAGCGCTTGCGGGCACGTCCTTCCCCATCGACCGCGAGATGACGGCCCATGCGCTGGGCTTCGACCGGCCCACCGCCAACTCGCTCGATGCCGTGTCGGACCGCGATTTCGCGCTGGAATATCTCTCGGCCCTGTCCATCATGGCGATGCACCTCTCACGCCTGGCGGAAGAAATCGTGATCTGGTGCTCGGCCCCCTTCTCGTTCATCCGCCTGTCGGATGCGTTCACCACCGGCTCGTCCATCATGCCGCAAAAGCGCAACCCGGACGCCGCCGAGCTGGTGCGCGCCAAGGGCGGGCGCATTACCGGCGCGCTGGTGGGCCTGCTTACGGTCATGAAGGGCCTGCCGCTGGCCTATGCCAAGGACATGCAGGAAGACAAGGAACCCGTCTTCGCCGCCACCGATGCCGCCACCCTGTGCCTTGCCGCCATGGATGGCATGGTGCGCGACCTCACGGTCAATGAGGCGCAGATGCGCGCCTATGCCGGGTCCGGCTTCTCCACCGCGACCGACCTGGCCGACTGGCTGGTGCGCGTGCTCAAGGTGCCCTTCCGCACCGCGCACCACGTGACCGGCCGCCTCGTGGGCAAGGCGGAAGCGAAAGGCGTGGGCCTGGCCGAGCTGAGCCTTGCGGAAATGCAGGAAGAGGAAGCAGGCATCACGCAGGACATCTTCTCGGTGCTGAGCGTCGATTCCTCCATCGCCTCGCGCACCAGCCTCGGCGGCACGGCGGCCGATAACGTGCGCGCACAGGCCACGCGCTGGCTTGACACACTGGGAGCACAGAAATGAACACGCTGACCATCCTGCGCCGGGGCGCGCCCCGCTTCATGCTCACGCTCGCCATGCTGGCGGCCATAAGTGCCACGCTTGGCGCCTGCGGGCGCATTGGCAACCCGCACAGTCCCAGCAAGGCCATCTACAACAATTACCCCGACAAGGACCGCTAGGGCACGCGCCGGTCAGGCCAGGTTGCCCGGCCCGAAACTGTCGGGCAGCAGGTCGGCCAGCGTATGAACCACCAGCACCATGCCTTGGGGCGAGATCATGGTGATCTCGGCCTCGGGGGGTGCGAATTCCCTTATCTTCTGGCGGCAGCCCCCGCATGGCGTGCAGGCTGCCCCCGTGCCGCCACACACCACCACGCGCCGGATGAGGCGCCCGCCCGCCGCCACCATGGCCGCAATGGCGCCTGCCTCGGCGCAGGTTCCCTCGGGGTAGGCCGCGTTTTCAACATTGCAGCCGGCAAAAACCCGGCCATCCGCGGTCTCGACCGCAGCCCCCACCTGAAAGCGGGAATAGGGCGCGTAGGCATGGGCGCGCACGGCCATTGCCGCCCGTGCCACGGGGTCGTGATTCATGATGGAGCTGTCCTTCGTGTTCTTTCCTGCGTCAACCACCTTGGAAGGGATGCGGCAAGGCGGTATCGTGCAGGCATCATGGCTGATACTCCCCTCCCCTGTCGCGGACAGGACCCTTCCGTCGCCGACCTTCTGGCCGTCCGTCCCGCGCTGTCAATGCACGCCATGGACGGGCTCGTGCTCGAGGACGTGCCGCTCAACGCCATAGCCGATGCGCTGGGCACGCCCACATGGGTCATGAGCGCTGGCACGCTGCGCGCGCGCTACCGCAGGCTGGCCAATGCCTTTGGTGCGACGGGCCGCCCGGTTTCCATCCATTTCGCGGTCAAGGCCAACGACCATCTGGCCGTGCTGCGCGTGCTGGCGGCTGAGGGTGCGGGGGCCGACGTGGTCAGCGGCGGCGAACTGCGCCGCGCCATGGCGGCGGGCATCCCGGCAGGCAAAATCGTGTTCTCGGGCGTGGGCAAGACCGCTGACGAAATGCGGCTGGCGCTGCACGCGGGCATTCTGCAGATCAATGTGGAAAGTGCGGAGGAACTCGAACTCCTCTCCGCCACGGCGCAGGCCGAAGGGCTCGAGGCAGCCATTGCCCTGCGCATCAACCCCGATGTCGATGCGGGAACGCATGCCAAGATCACTACCGGGCTTGCCAACAACAAATTCGGCATTCCGTTCAACCGCGCGGTTGAACTCTATGCCCACGCAGCCGAACTCCCCGGCATCCGCCCCGTGGGGCTGGCCATGCATATTGGCAGCCAGATCGTGCGCATGCAGCCTTACCGCGCTGCTTATGCCCGGCTGGCTGCACTCGTGCAGGCCATCCGCGCGCGCGGGCTGGTGGTCGACGCGCTTGACTGCGGCGGGGGGCTTGGCATTTCCTACCGCGATGAAACCGAAGGCGCGCCCGAAGCGCTGGCTGCAGTCATTCAAGCCGAACTCGGCGGGCTGGGCACGCGCCTTGCCATTGAGCCGGGGCGCTGGCTGGCCGGGCCCGCGGGCGTGCTGCTGAGCACCGTCATCCTGCGCAAGCGCGGCTATGACGGCATGCCCCCCTTCCTGGTGCTCGATGCGGCGATGAACGACCTCATGCGCCCCAGCCTGTATGATGCATGGCACGGCATCCTGCCGCTTGCCGCGCAAGATGCGACAGCCCCGGTCGAGACGGTGCATGTGGTCGGTCCCGTATGCGAAAGTGGCGATACCTTCGGCCACGACCGCACCCTGCCTTGCCTGCAGGCAGGTGCACGCGTGGCCCTGCTGGATTGCGGCGCCTATGGCATGGTGATGAGCTCCACCTATAACGACCGCCCGCTGGCGGCGCAGGTGATGGTCGATGGCAATCGCTGGGCTGTCATCCGCCCGCGCCAGCCCGTTGAGGAACTCTGGGCCGCCGACCATGTTCCCCAGTGGGTGGACCAGACCCTTACCCCCGCTGGCGGAGGCCTATGACCGTCGGGCAGGACAGCATCCGAACAGGCGGCAACCTGCCGCAACGCCTTGCGCGCGCGCGCGGTCAGGCCCGGCGCGCCCTGTGGGCCGAGCGCCTGTGGCCGCTCATGCTGCCTGCCGCCAGCACAGCCATGGGCGTGGCCCTTCTGGGGCTTACGCGCATACCTCAGCGCCTGCCCGACAGCGTGCATGCGCTGGCGCTGCTGGGGCTGGGCGGGGCCGTTGCCTGGCGCACCTGGCGGCTGTGGCAGGCCGTAAGCCCCCCCACCGCCACCGAGACCGACCGCCGTGTGGAGCAGGCCTCAGGCCTGACAGGGCAGCCGCTACGCACCCTGCATGACCGGCCCGCCAATACCGGCACGCCCGCCCTGCATGAACTGTGGCAGCTGCACCTGCACCGCACCATGGCGGCCCTCGATCACCTGCGCGGTGGCTGGCCGCATCTGCGCCTGCCCGCCTCGAGCTGGGTGCGCGCGGCCCCCGTGCTGGCGGTACTGCTGGCCGGAGGGCTGGCCTGGACCGGCCCCCATGCCGCCAGCCGGATCACCGCCGCTTTCCTGCCCGGCACGGATGATGCCGATACCCCCGCCCCGCAGGTCAATGCCTGGATCACCCTGCCCGATTACGCGCCCGGCGCCCCGGTCTTTCTTGATGCCACCCATGCCACCGCCACCATTCCCGCCGGGGCCGTGCTCAGTGTTACGCTCAACGGGCTGGATGGCACGCCCGCCCTGCACATGCAGGCCAGCCAGTCCGGCCCCGCCATTGGCCCCCATGCCTTTCACGCGCTGGGCAAGGCAAGCTGGAGTGCGAGTGCCCCCCTTCTGGCCAGCGGCACGCTGCGCCTGCGTGGCCGGGGGCGCACGCTGGCGCAATGGAACCTGCACGTAACCCCCAACCCGCTGCCGGATGTAGCCTGGGGGCCAAACCCCGGCAGTAGCGAGGGGGAATGGCGCACGCGCCTGCCCTACCATGTGGCCCAGCCCTACGGCATTACCAGCCTGCACGCCGAACTGGTCATGCCCGACGGGCCGAACGACATCCTGCGCGTGCCCCTGCCACTCAATGGCCAGCCCCGCACGGCTGATGGCGTGGCAACGCCCGACCTGTCAGACAACCCATGGGCGGGCGAGGACGTGACCGCCCGCCTCGTGGCCACCAGCCACAGCGGCACCACCGCCACCTCCGCCCCCGTCAAGCTGCGCATCGGCGCGCGCGCGTTCCATAACCCGGTGGCCAAGGCCATTCTGGATATTCGCAAGCGCCTTGCCCTGCACCGCGAGAACCGGGCCCAGGCCGCGCGCGAACTGGTGGGGCTGGGGCAGGCCGATACCGTGCTGACCCACCATGTCGGCCTGCTGCTGGCCCTGACCAGCACCGCCGCCCTGCTGGGCAACGACGATGTAAGCGATGAGCCCGCCATTGCCCAGGCCACCGCACGGCTGTGGTTTCTGGCCCTTGATGTGGAGCACAACCGCCGCGACATTGATAACGAACAGGCGGATTTTGGCGTAAAGGCCGCGCAGGAAGCCGTGCGCCAGCAGCTTGAGCATATGCGCGAACTGGGCCCCAGGGGGCAGGATGCCCAGCAGCAGGCCGAACTCCAGCACCGCATGCAGGCGCTGAAAGATGCAATCGCGCGCAAGATGCAGGCTCTGGGCCAACATTCCGCCATTCCCGCCATGCCGGAAATGACCCTGCAGGGCGAGCAAAATCTGGGCCAGATGATGCAGCAACTGCAGGATGATGCCGCATCGGGCCGCGATGCCGATGCCATGCAGAAACTCCAGCAGATGGAAGACATGGCGGACGGCATCCGCAACGCCACCCCGCAGGACATGATGCAGCTGGCCCAGCAGATGCAGGCCCGCCAGCAGGCCCGCGAACTGCGCCGTGACCTGCGCGATCTGGTCACCCGCCAGTCGCAGCTGCTCGATCACGCCCAGTCGCGCCTTGACCAGGACCAGCACCAGCGTGAACGCGAGGCCGCCAGCCGCCAGACCGACATGGATGAGGATGATGGCGACCTGTCCTCCATGTCCACAACCGATCTTCTGCGCCAGCTTGGCATAACGCCCCAGGGCGGCATGCCCCCGGCCGCAGCGCAGGCAGGCCCACCCCCGCCACCCAGCCTGACACCCGAGGCCCGCACGGCCCAGCAGCATGCCGACCGCGCCGTGCAGCATGCCCTCGCCCGCGCCCTGCATGAGCTCCAGCGTGAGTTCAAGCAGGCCATGGGCAAGGACATGCCCGCCCTCGACAAGGCCCAGACCGACATGAAGGCGGTGCGTGCCGCCCTTGGCGCGGGCAAGGACCCCGAGGCTGCGGCGGCGGAGAAAAAAGTGCTGGCTGACCTGCAGCAGGGCAACCAGCAGATGCGCCAGTCCATGCGCAGCCAGAGCAGCAAGGGCACCGTAAGCGTGCTGCTGCCCATGCTGTCTGATAACGGCAAGGGCAAGGGTTCACACGGCAGTGGCGGCAACCAGTCCGGCGACCCGGATGATGAGGATGACGAACAGCAGCAGGCCGGTGACAAGGGCGATCGTGACCCGCTTGGCCGCAAGAGCGGCGGCACCCATGCCGGCATGGATAACGATACCCACCTGCCCGACAATGCCAGCCGTGAACGCGCGCGCGAGATCGAGCAGGAACTGCGCCGCCGCGATGCCGACCGCACCCGACCGCCAGAGGAACTGGAATATCTCGACCGCCTGCTCCGCCCGTTCTGAACATAATGTTCAGGAAGGCGGGCACGGGAAGCGGTCGTTTTTTTAGAAAAGTGACAGATGACGAAGCTTTCTGAAAAAAGCTTCACCAAAACCTTCTTCTGTTTCAAGCGGCTTCAGGCGTTGCCTGAGCCGCTTCCCCGCACCGGTATGGCCTGTGTCACCGGGGCCGTGGCGAGGTCGATCGCATCATAGGAGGGTGCGCGCCCCGCCATTTCCGCGCCATCGCCGGGCAGCAGTTGCGCATCGGGCAGTTCGCCCCTGGCACGCGCCTGTATCAGGCGCTCGAGGTTTTCACCGATATGGGGATAATCCTCCACCAGCTTGCGAAAGTCGCGCGCGCTCATGGTCATGAAATGCCCGAACTGCAATGACCGGCTGGTTGCCGCCACGCGCCCTTCCTTCAGGGCTTCCTCGCCGCCAAGCACGGCACCGGCCCCGAAGCGCACGTCATGCTTGGGGTAATGCGTCTCGGCAAGGCCCGCGCTGATGAAATAGACCGTGTGTACCTTCTGCCCCTTGCGGTACAGCCGCTCGCCCGGCGTAGAGAAATGGATCGACATCTTCATCGCGATGTCATGCAGCACGCCATCGGCCACGCCCTCGAAGAGGGGGAAATTGTGGATACGGCTTTCAATCCCCGCGCGGATGTTGAACTTGAGCCTGAAATCAAGCTGCTCGCGGCGGTGTTCCACATCACGGTGCAGTTCGCGGTGCAGCTCCTCGCTCAGCAGCGATTCCGACATCAGGGTGTCGTATTTTTCCTCTTCCAGCCTGAGCGCGATCTGGCGCAGCATCCGGTTTTCCAGCGCCTCGGAATAACCGTGGTAATGCAGCCGCAGGGTCTGTAGCGCCTCGTCAAGCAGCTTGCACTGCCGGCCCAGCACCTCGCCCACGATCTCGCTGATGCGCACGCCAAGCGTTGGCTCCATGCGCTGGCGCATGAAACGCGTGAGTGACAGCGAGACGAAATAGCCGATCATCAGCATCTCGAAACGCTCCATCATGCAGTACATGAGGGGGGTGTCGAAATTGAAGCGGTGGTGGATGAACTGCGCCACGCGAAAGCGCAGCGAGGGCCGCAGCCTGCGCCGCAATGCGCGCACATAGCCAAAGCGGCCTTCAAGGCGCGCGCCATCCACCATGGCCTCGGCCGAGCGCAGCAGCGTTTCCATCACCCGGCGCGACAGGCCCTGAATGCGGAACAGGTCGAGCAGGATGGAGCGCTCGCGGTTGGCGATCACGATCAGCGCCAGCGTTACGCGCTGGCGGTCGCCGAGTGCGGTATCGAATGTATTGGCCTGTTCCTCCGAATGGACGCGCCGGTCGAGCACATCGACCACCGTGCTGGTCACGTTGGGCGAAAAGCCAAGCTCGCCCGCCACGTCGCGCGTCTGGTCACGCACTTCACCCAGGCCGATGGCCAGGATCTGGTGGCGCAGCGCCTGGTCGATCAGCGGCAGCTGGTCAAGCTTGAGGAACAGCACGAGGTAGCGCAGCGACAGACCGTTGACGAACAGCGTGATCAGCACGAACCCCGTGGCAATGATGCCGATGAAGTGCGCGATGCTGCTCGAGACATGCTCGTTTTCCGTCACCGCCAGCGCCAGCGCCAGCGTAATCGCCCCGCGCAGGCCGCCCCACACCATTGTCACCTTGAACGGCGTGGGCACCGGCGGCGAGAGCTTTGTCGCGGCAAGGACGGGCAGCATGCCGAACACCACCGCCCCGCGCGCAAGCAGCCCCGCGCCCGCGGCCACAAGGATCAGCACGCAGTCCCACTTCGTCATGCCCACCAGCAGGCGGGGCACCAGCATCGAAGCCAGCACGAACACCAGCGACCCCGCCCAGAACACAAGCTGCTGCCACAACTCGTTGAGGAAGCGCCAGGTCTGGGGCCGGAAGGTGGACGGGCCATAGATGGAGATGGTCAGCCCCGAGGCCGCCGTGGCCACCACGCCTGAAAAACCAAGGAATTCATCACATACGATATAGGACAGGTAGGGCAGCGCCACCGTCAGCGTGACCTCGGCGGCGGGAGCGGCACCCAGGGCCGGGATCATCATGAGCACCAACCGCCCGAACAGGATGCCGATGATGAGCGCGCCGATGAACGAGACCAGGAACTCCAGCACCGCCCCGCCCAGCATGATCTTGTGATGCGAGGTGATGGAACCGAGCAGGATGGTGAAGATGGAAATGGCCGCCGCGTCATTGAGCAGCGCCTCGCCCTCCACCAGTCGGGTCAGGCGGCTGGCCGCCCCGATTTCCTTGAAGATGCCCGCCACCGCCGACGGGTCGGTCGTGGCCACGATGGAGCCGAGCAGCAGGCACACTGCAAGCGGCATGCCCGCCAGCGGATAAAGCGCGAAACCGATGGCGGCGGTGGAAACGGCAACCGCCACCACGGCCAGCAGCAGCACGGTTGCGGTTTCATGCGCGAGCCTGCGGACATCAATGCCGAGCGCGCCCTGGAAAACCAGTATGGGCAGGAAGATAAGCAGGAACGCTTCGCTGTTAAGCGGAAAATCCAGCAGCGTTTCCGCCGCGCCATTGAATATTTCCAGATGGCTGTTGCGCAGCACCAGATCCGCAGCACCACCGATCACGATGCCCACGATGGCAAGTAGCACGGTTTCGGACAGTTCGAGGCGGCGGGCAAGCGGCTGGACCGCGCTGACCACGACAAGCAGCACGGCAATCGCCATCAGGATTGCTGCCAGACCCGCTATCTCCATTCAAAATCCCCGCCTTCCGGCCACATCAATATATAATAGGCCAACCCTAGCGACCGACCATGAACAGATTATGTCCATCACGTATCAGTGCGGCAGAATCCGGCGTCATGAAACCAATATCTGGCCGTAAAAGGCATTCCTTCAAGGACCAGAAACGTCAGTACCAATAATGCCACAGAAGCGTTGCACGAACAACACAATGCCCATCACATTATGTTCCACTTTTTCACAGTGGCCGCACGGTAGCTGTCGCAGCCAGCCAGGCCTTTACCTGACCCGCCGGGTCGGGCATGCGGATAAAATCGGATACTGCCGAGACACAGTCCGCTCCCGCCGTAATGCATGAAGGCGCGCGCTCGAGCGTAATGCCGCCAATCGCAACCAGCGGCAGGTCGCCAATGCGCTGCTTCCATGCCGTCAGTTTTGCCGTGCCCTGCGACCCCCATGGCATCTTTTTCAGCCTGGTGGGCCAGACCGGCCCAAGGGCCACGTAATCGGGGCTAACAGAGAGCGCGCGCTCGAGTTCCGCCTCGCTATGGGTGCTCACCCCCAGCCTGATCCCGGCGGCACGGATGGCGGGCAGGTCCGCCGTATCAAGGTCTTCCTGCCCGAGATGGATGTAATCCACCCCCTCCTCGATCGCGATACGCCAGTAATCATTGAGCACAAGGCACACGCCATGCTGGCGTGCCTGCGCCATTCCTGCGCGGATTTCGCGCAGCAGGGCCTCGGGGGTCATATCCTTGAGGCGCAGCTGGATCAGCTTCGCGCCCGCCTGGCCCAGCTGGCCCACCCAGCGGGCTTCATCCACAACCGGGTAGATGCGCGAGGGCAGTGCTGCGTGGCTCATAGCACGGCCTGCCCGATAACGGGGGTGGAGGGCACGGCCATGTCGCGTTCCTCCATCGGGTCGGCAATATAGGCCATATGCCCGGCCTCGACCGCCATGGCGAAGGCGCGCGCCATTTCAGCCGGGTTGCCCGCCTTGGCCACTGCCGTGTTGATCAGCACCGCGTCATAGCCCAGTTCCATGGCCTGCGCGGCATGCGAGGGCACGCCAATGCCCGCATCGACCACCATCGGCACATCGGGGAAGTGCGCGCGCAGCGCACGCAGGCCAAACAGGTTGTTCAGCCCCTTGCCCGAGCCGATCGGGGCGCCCCAGGGCATCAGCACCTCGCAGCCCGCGCGCAGCAGGCGCTCGGCGCCCACCAGGTCCTCGGTCATGTAGGGAAAAACCTTGAAGCCGTCCTCGGTCAGGATGCGCGCGGCCTCGACAAGGGCGAACATGTCAGGCTGCAATGTGTCGGATTCGCCAATCACCTCGAGCTTGATCCAGTCGGTGCCAAACACCTCGCGCGCCATCTGCGCCGTAGTCACGGCCTCGCGCACGGTGTGGCAGCCCGCCGTGTTGGGCAGCACGGGCACGTCGAGCCCGCGGATCAGCTCCCAGAACGCCTGGCCCGCGCGCGCGCCCGCCGCCTCGCGCCGCAGCGATACGGTCACAACCCCGGCCCCGGCCCGGCGCACGGCATCCGCCAGGATTTCAGGCGAGGGATACTGCGCCGTGCCCAGCATCAGGCGCGAGGTGAGTTCGGTGCCATAGAAAAGGGTCATTGCGATTATCCTCCCTGCATGGGGGCCAGAATTTCCACCTGCGCGCCCGGATGCAGCGCAAGGGCCGGACGCTTACTGGCCGCGACAAAGCAGCCATCCACCGCCGTGGCGATGCGGGTGGTGGCGTCATAGCCCATCTCGTCAAGCAGGGCGCTCAGGGTTGTGGCCTGGACGTCATGGCGTTCGCCATTTACCGTTATCTGCATGGAACGCTCCTGTAGGGACTGCTCACGCCGCGCCGAACACGATATCGGCCGCCTCTGCCGCCCGCACGGGCGAGAGCAGGAAGCCATGGCGATACATGCCGTTGATATGGATATGCCGCCCCCGATAGCGCACGGCGGGCATGTTGTCAGGGTAGGAGGGACGCAGGCCGGTGCCGGTTTCGAGTATCTCGGCCTCGCCAAAGGCGGGGTGCAGGGCATAGACCGCGCCCAGCATTTCCACCATCGAGCGCAGGGTCATGGGGCCTGCGTTCTCGCTCTCGATCATGGTGGCCCCTACCATGTACACATGGTTGGCACGCGGCACGATGTAAATGGGAATGCGCGGATGCAGCATGCGCACCGGGCGGTGCAGCGTCACGTCGGGGCAGCGCAGCAGCAGCATCTCGCCGCGCACGCCGCGCATGTCGGTCAACTCGTCGCGGGCTGCGATGCCGGTGCAGTCCACCACCCAGTCAAAGCCTGCGGGCTGTTCATCCACCGGCACGTTGAACCGGATTTCACCCCCCAGTTCGACCACGCGCGCGGCCAGGGCCGCCAGCGCATCACGCGGGTTGACGTGGCCCTCGCCCGCAAAGAACAGCGCACGCGAGAAGCGATCGGCCAGATCCGGCTCAAGCTGCGTGATCTCGGCCTCGCCAATGGTTTCATAATGTGAGGTGCGGCGGCCAAAGCGCATGATCTCGCGCACGTCACGCGCAGGCGCGAGCACCAGCGTGCCGTTACGGTCCACGCCGGGCACATGCGCATCCCACCAGTCGAGCGAGGCGAGGGACTGGGCGGTCACCTCCGGCGTTGCGGATTCGGCCTCGCACCACGGGGCCAGCATGCCGCCTGCCTTCCATGAGGCGCCCCAGCCCACGCGCGGGCCACATTCATGCACCACCACCCGCGCACCCCGTTCGGCCAGGGTCACCGCCGCCGTCAGCCCCGAAACCCCGGCACCGCGCACCAGAACGCGCGGACCCGGACCCTGGGGGAATGCCGTTGGTGCTGTCATGTGCCTGCCGTGCCCCTGTGCTGGTTCATCCATACTGGCGGCGAGTGTGCCAGCGTGCCTGCGCGTGTCTATTCAACAGTAACGGATTTGGCGAGATTACGCGGCTGGTCCACATCCGTGCCTTTGATGAGCGCCACCTCATAGGCCAGGATCTGCACCGGAATGGTCTGCAGGATGGGCGCCACGAACTCATCCACCGTCGGGATCGCCACCACGCATTCCGCAATTTCGCGCAGGCGGGGCGCGCCCGCCATGTCGGTAAACACCAGCAGGCGGCCGCCACGGGCCTTGGCCTCCTGCAGGTTGGACAGTGTTTTTTCAAACAACGGCCCCGACGGCACGGTAGCCACGACCGGCACGGTGCTGTCGATCAGCGATATGGGGCCATGCTTCATTTCGCCCGCGGCATAGGCCTCGGCGTGGATATAGGTGATTTCCTTGAGCTTGAGCGCGCCTTCAAGCGCTACGGGGAACATGGCCCCGCGACCCAGATACAGCACATCACGCGCGCCCGCCACGATGGCGGCCATGCGGCGGATCTCGTCATGGCGCTCGAACACCTCGGTGGCCTTGCTTGGCAGGTCGAGCAGGCTGGTCACCATGCGTTCTTCCTGTGCCGCGTCAATCATGCCGCGCGCGCGGGCGAAGGCGATGGTCAGGCACGCCAGCACGGAAAGCTGGGCCGTGAACGCCTTGGTGCTGGCAACCGAGATTTCGGGGCCCGCCACGGTGCCGAGCACGGCATCGCTTTCGCGCGCCATGGTGCTCTGCTCCACATTGAGCACCGAGACGATATGCTGCCCCGCCGCCCGCATGCCACGCAGGGCGGCCAGCGTATCCGCCGTCTCGCCAGACTGCGAGATGAGCAGCCCCAGCCCGCCATGGGCCAGCGGCGGGTTGCGGTAGCGCATCTCGCTCGCCACGTCGATATCGACCGGCAGGCGCGCGTACTGCTCGATCCAGTAGCGCCCGATCATGCCTGCGTAGAAGGCCGAGCCGCAGGCGGTGATCACGGCACGGGGAATGCTGGCCAGCTCAAACGGCAGGTCGGGCATCACCACGCGGCGGGTGGCGGGGTCGATCAGGCGCTGGAGCGTCTGGCCGATCACCACCGGGTGCTCGTGCAGTTCCTTCTCCATGTAGTGCCGGTAGCCATCCTTGCCCACCGAGGCCGCGATCAGCGCCGTCATCTTGACCGGGCGCTCGACCGGGTTGCCCGCCATGTCAAAGAACGTGGCGCCAGCGGGGGTGATGACCGCCCAGTCGCCATCATCCAGATAGGCGATGCGGCGGGTGAGCGGGGCCAGGGCCAGGCTGTCGGAGCCGAGGAACATCTCGTTATCGCCAAAGCCCACCACCAGCGGCGCGCCATGCCGCGCACCGATGACCATGCCGTCATGGCCGGCAAAGATCATGGCCAGCGCATAGGCCCCTTCCAGCCGCCTGAGGCATTCATGCGCGGCCTCGCGTGGCGGGAGGCCGCGCTGCAGGTGGTAGTCGACCAGCTGGGCGATGGTCTCGCTATCGGTATCGGTCGAGAAGACCTGGCCCGCCGCCTCGAGTTCGCGGCGCAGTTCCTCAAAGTTTTCGATAATGCCGTTATGCACCACCGACACGCGCTCCGTGCCATGCGGGTGGGCATTGTTCTCGGTCGGCGCGCCGTGGGTGGCCCAGCGCGTGTGGCCGATGCCGGTCACACCCGGTAGCGGCAGGCGCGCGAGCAGGGAGGCGAGATGGTCGAGCTTGCCCGCAGCCCTGCGGCGCTCGACATGACCGTGCTCAAGCGTTGCGATACCGGCGGAATCATAGCCCCGATATTCAAGCCGCCGCAGGGCATCAAGAATGACCGGCGTGGCCTGATTGCTGCCAACAACCCCGACTATGCCACACATCAGCCCTGTTCCTTCCTGTTCTTCAGCCGCTGGCGGAACGTGCGGGCATAGCCCGCCTTGTCCGCCTGCCGCGCCCGGCCAATGGCCAGGGCGTCATCGGGCACGTCATGGGTAATGACGCTGCCGGCCGCCGTAATCACCCCTTTACCCAACCGCACGGGGGCGACAAGCACCGAATCCGACCCGATGAAGCTTTCGGCCCCGATTTCCGTGCGGTGCTTGAACACGCCATCATAATTGCACGTAATGGTGCCCGCGCCGATATTGGCCCTTGCCCCCACGGTGGTATTACCCAGATAGGTCAGGTGGTTGGCCTTGGCCCCCGCGCCGAGCGTGGTGGCCTTGAGTTCGACAAAGTTGCCCACGCGCGCGCCCTGCCCCACATCGGTGCCCGGCCGCAGGCGGGCATAGGGACCGATCTGGGCATCAGGGCCGACCGTTGCCCCCTCGATATGCGAGAACGCATGGATTTCCGTGCCGCGCCTGACATGCACCCCCGGCCCGAACACCACATGGGGGTGCACCACCGTATCGGGCTCGAACACCGTATCAGCGCACAGGAACACGGTGTCGGGTGCGACAAGGGTCGTGCCACCCGCCATGGCGGCAAGGCGCAGGCGGGCCTGCACGCAGGCCTCTGCCTGGGCCAGTTCGGCGCGGGAATTGATGCCGCGCAGTTCATCCTCGGGGGCGATGACCGCGCGCACCTTGCGCCCTTCGGCCACGGCGCGGGCCACGACATCGCCCAGATAATACTCGCCCTGCGCGTTGCTGTTATCGATCTGACCCAGCCAGCGGCGGAAATCGGCGGCATCGGCGCACAGCACGCCCGCATTGCACAGGCCGATGGCGCGCTCGGCGGGAGTGGCATCGGCCCATTCCACAATGCGCTGCACCAGCCCGTCGCGCGTGACCACGCGACCGTAACGCGCAGGATCAGCCGGTTCCATGGCCAGCAGGGCAAGGCCCGTGTCATCGCTGCGGCGCCGGGCCAGCAGGGCACGCATGGTGCCGGGCGTAATCAGCGGGTTATCGCCATACAGCACCGCGACATCACCCGTGCCAAACGCGGCCTCGGCCTGGCGGGCGGCATGGCCCGTGCCCAGCCGGTCATGCTGCACCACCACCGTGTGCGGGGCCGCGAGGGCTGCCACGTCATCCATGCCCGGCCCGGCGACGACGACAATCCGGTCAAATACTTTAGCTGCATTATCAATCAGGTAGCGCAGCATGGGCTGGCCCGCGAGCGGATGCATGACCTTGGGCCGCTCCGATTTCATGCGCGTGCCGCGACCTGCCGCCAGAATAACAGCGGTCGACAGGGGCGAGGCGGAGGCGGATTGGTCGGTCTCTGTGTCGGTGTTCATGGCAGTGTGCGGGTACTCCGCACCTGACTGCCCTGTCAAACCCTTATCCGCATGCGGGCGCATCACTTCGGATGTCTGCATGCTACGGTGTTGCCGCCTGATAATAACAGATTGATAAAAAACATAAAAATTCAAGCCTCTCGGTTGAGGCCCCAAAAGCCTGCTCAAACAATAACCTGAAATCGTAAGCTTTTTGGTGAAGCTTTTTCCAAAAATCCTCGGAAAAAGGCGACGCCTGGGACTTTCCTGATTTTTTATCAATGACGTGTTTTCAAACAATCTCTTATGACTTGCAGGACCGCGCTGGGTCAGGCTTCCTCGACACCAGACAGTCAAAGGGCTTCATGATGACATCCTCCCCTCCCCGTCTGGCGGTTTTTGATATGGATGGCACGCTGATCGACAGCCTGCCCGACCTCGCGGCCTGCGCCGACTGGCTTCTGCCGCAATACAACCTGCCGGGCATAACACCAGAGGCCGTGCGCCCGATGATTGGCGATGGCGTGGCCGTACTGGTCAGCCGCCTGCTCGACCATGCCGGCCCTGCAGCCGCCCGCATCAACCGCGCCGAGGCCACGGCGCGCTACATGGAACGCTACACGCCGCATTCAACCGACCATTCCCGCCCTTTTCCCGGCACGGTCGAGACGCTGGCGGCCCTGCACGCGGCAGGCTGGCGCATGGCGGTCTGCACCAACAAGCCCGTGGCGGCGGCGCGGCATATCCTTCAGGTCATGGAACTGGAAAAATGGTTTGTCGCCGTGGGCGGGGGCGACAGCTTTGGCGTGCGCAAGCCCGACCCGCGCCATCTGCTGGGCACCATTGAACAGGCAGGCAGCACCCCGGCCCGCGCCATCATGACTGGCGACCACCATAATGACGTGGCCACTGCCACCGGCGCCCATGTGCCTGCCATATTCGCCCGCTGGGGCTACGGGCGGCCGGAAATGGAAGCCGGGGCCACGGTGGGTGCCGATTCCATTACCGAAATACCGCATCTGGCAGGCGAATTGCGGCCTGGCTGAGCCGCCTCACACGTCGAGATTGGCGACCTTGAGCGCATTGCCCACGATGAAGTCGCGGCGCGGTTCGACCACGTCGCCCATCAGGGTGGAGAAGACCTGCGCCGCGTTTTCAATATCGCCCACCTTGACCTGCAGCAGCGTGCGCATGGCGGGGTCGAGCGTGGTTTCCCACAGCTGCTCGTCATTCATCTCGCCCAGGCCCTTGAAGCGGTTGATCGACAGGCCCTTGCGGCCCTGCGCCAGAATCCGCTCATACAGCGAGGCCGGGCCGTGGAAGGGATGCGGCACCCCATCGAGTACAAGGCTGACCGGGCCTGCAAAATCCTTCACCAGCCGGTCATGGCGCTCGGCCAGCCAGCGCACTTCCGCGCTGCGCAGGGTGGTGGCCTCAAGCCGGTAGACCTCGCCCACGCCGCGCACGCTGCGCGCCATCTCCAGCCCACTTTCGCTTACGGCCACCTTCCACCCGCGCTCAGTGGGCGGCGAGATGGCATCAAGCCGCGCCTGCAGGTCTACAATGCGCTCGGGCACCGTGTTCAGGTCAGGGCGCAGTACGCCCGCAATGGCCGCCTGCTCCAGTATCCATACCGGCACCCGGGCTGACAGGCGCGAGAGCGCGCGCGTTACGTCACGGATGAAGTGCACCTCAGCCCGCATGGCCTCGCCCTGCACCTCGCGCCCATCGGCATAATGCAGCGCCGCATTGGCCAGCGCCTTGTCGAGCAGGTAGGATTCAAGGGCCGCGTCATCCTTGAGGTAGCGCTCGTCATTGCCGCGCTTGGCGCGGTACAGCGGCGGCTGGGCGATATACAGGTACCCGTTCTCGATCAGTTCGGGCATCTGGCGGAAGAAGAAGGTCAGCAGCAGCGTGCGGATGTGCGAGCCATCCACGTCAGCGTCGGTCATGATGACAATGCGGTGGTAGCGCAGTTTCTCGATCGAGAAGCCGCCATGCTCCACGTCGCCACGCCCGATGCCGGTGCCGAGCGCCGTGATCAGCGTGCCGATTTCAGCCGAGCCGAGCATGCGGTCAAAGCGCGCGCGCTCCACGTTCAGGATCTTGCCCTTGAGCGGCAGGATCGCCTGGAAGCGCCGGTCGCGCCCCTGCTTGGCCGTGCCACCTGCCGAGTCACCCTCGACGATGAACAGTTCGGACTTGGCCGGGTCGCGTTCCTGACAGTCCGCGAGCTTGCCGGGAAGCGAGGAAATATCGAGCACGCCCTTGCGCCGGGTGAGTTCGCGCGCGCGGCGCGCCGCCTCACGGGCGGCGGCGGCATCCATCACCTTGGCCACGATGTGGCGGGCTTCCTTGGGGTGGGTCTCGAACCAGTGGGAGATCATGTCGGCAGCGGCGGCATGCACCACGGGCTGCACTTCGGACGAGACCAGCTTGTCCTTGGTCTGCGATGAGAATTTGGGGTCGGGCACCTTGACCGAGAGCACGGCGGTCAGGCCCTCGCGCATGTCCTCGCCGTTGAGCGCGTGGCTTTCCTTCTTGGTGGCGTTGGCCTCGGCATAGCGGCCCACCACGCGGGTCAGCGCCTGGCGGAAGCCCGCAAGGTGCGAGCCGCCATCGCGCTGCGGAATGTTGTTGGTGAAGCAGAGCATGGTTTCATGGAAGCTGTCGTTCCATGTCAGCGCAAACTCGACCTTGATGCCGTTTTCCTCATTCTGGAGGCTGCCGGTAATCGGCGGGTTCACGATGGCGGTCTTGCCCTGGTCGAGCCATTCCACAAAGGCGCACAGGCCGCCCTCATAATAGAATTTTTCCTCGCGCGCAGGTTCGTGTCGCTCATCGCGCAGCACGATCCTGAGCCCGGAGTTGAGGAAGGCCAGCTCACGCAGGCGGCGCTCGAGAATCGAGAACTCGAACTCCACCTTGGCAAAGGTCTCGGCACTGGGCTTGAAGGTGACCTGCGTGCCGCGCGGCTCGCTGCTCTCACCCACCACGCGCAGCGCCTCGTCACGTTCGCCGCCCTTAAAGCGGATCACATGCTCCTTGCCATCGCGCCAGATGCGCACTTCCATCCATTCGGACAGGGCATTGACCACCGCGGCGCCCACGCCATGCAGGCCACCGGAAACCTTGTAGGAATTCTGGTTGAACTTGCCGCCCGCATGCAGCTTGGTCAGCACGACTTCCGCAGCACTCACCCCTTCCTCATGGTGCATGCCGGTGGGAATGCCGCGCCCGTCATCGCGCACGGTCACGCTGCCATCGCCATTGAGGGTGACAACGCAGCCGGTGGCGAACCCGGCCTGCGCCTCATCCACCGCGTTATCAATGATTTCGAAGGCCATGTGGTGCAGGCCCGAGCCATCATCGGTATCGCCAATATACATGCCGGGGCGCTTGCGCACCGCATCCAGCCCCCGCAGCACCGAGATGGATGCCTCGTCATAATCAGGCACGGGGGCTACTGTGCCCTTGGCCTCGGCATCGTGTTTCTGATCGGGACTGGATTGATCGGACATGCCGGCAGATGCTCCACAGCGGACAACAACAAAATATCAGAATGCATTATAGCCCCAACCGCCCGGCGTAACCAGCATTCCGCGCGCAAATCAGGCCTCATGGGCAAGATTACCGGCACCCGGCGTCTCGAATGCAGCATGGCTGCGCAGGGGGGCAAACTGTTCGGCGTCCGTTCCGGTCAGGAACACGCCCGTATTCATGCGGCCCACGGCGCGAAACAAGGCCTGCCTGCGGGCTTCATCCAGATGCACCAGCGGCTCATCGAGCAAAAGCATGGGCACCTGCCCCCGGCACGCCGCGAGTATGCGCGCATGCGACAGCACGATGCCCAGCAGCAGCGCCTTCTGCTGCCCCGTGCTGGATTGGGCGGCGGCGCGCCCGCTCACCCGGTCAGCCAGCGCAAGCCCGGTGCGGTGCGCCCCAAAACGGCTGCCGCCGCGCTGGCGGTCAATGCCGCGCGCGTGCGCGATCTGCCCGGCCAGCCAGTCCTCCACGGCTAACGCAGGCCGGGTGGCGAGGTGGGCGGCAATGTCGCATTCCAGTTTTAGCCGGGCGGCGGGAAAACCATCGGCCAGCGCCTGTTCATCGGTATTGAGGCGGCTGACCATGTCCATCCGCGCAGCAACGGTGGCCACCGCATGGCGGGCCATGGTGTGCTCAAGGGCGGCCAGCCAGGCGGGATCGGGGCTGCGCTGGGCCAGAAGGCGGCTGCGCTGGGCCATGGCGCGGTCATGGGCGGCAAGTTCACGGGCATGGCCGGGTTCAAGCGCCTGCACCAGCCGGTCAAGAAAGCGCCGCCTTCCCCCTGCCCCTTCAAGGAACAGGCGATCCATCTGCGGCGTGATCCAGACGGCGGAGAAATATTCGCCCACGCCATCGCGGTTGCGCAGGGCCTGCCCATCCACCCGGAACACCCGGCGCTCGGGGCGCAGCGGGTCGGCTCCGGTGGCCAACTGCGCGGACAGGGCTTCATCCCCATCCATGCCCTCAACCTGTGCGGCCACGCCCCACAGGCTGGCGCCATGCCGGGGCAGTTCATCCATGCGCGCGCCCCGCAGGCCACGACCGGGAACAAGCAGCGACACGGCCTCGAGCAGGTTGGTCTTGCCACTGCCATTTGGCCCGGTAATGACCGTAACCGGCGCCTCCGGCTGCCACGACAGGCGGCGGTAGTTGCGGAAATCCGTCAGCGTCAGCCGGGTTATGCAGGCCATGCTGCCGTAATGAGGGGCGCGCTCAAACGCGCATGGGCATCAGCACGTACAGCGCCGAGGGGCTGTCCACATCGCGCACGATGGTCGGGGCGGAACTGTCGGAGAATGCGAATTCCACTTCCTTTTCCACCTGATCGGTAATGTCGTTGAGGTACCGGGCCTGAAAGCCGATTTCGATGGGCGGCGCATCGTAGGAGACGTGATTTTCGTCGAGTTCCTCGGTGGCCGAACCCTGATCCTGGCTGGCGGCGGAGAGGGTAAGCAGGTTATGCGCCATGCTCAGCTTGACCGGGCGCGAACGCTCCTGGCTGATGGCCGCGACACGGGCCACCGCATCGGAGAAGATCTTCTTTCCCACGCGCAGGATGCGGTCATTGCCGTGCGGGATCACGCGCTCATATTCGGGGAAAGTGCCATCGATCAGCTTGGAGGTGAGCGTGATGTTGCCGATGGTGAACTGGATGCGCGTGTCGGACAGGGCCACATCGACCTGCTCCGGCCCTTCATCAAGCAGCTTGCGCAGCTCGCCCACGGTCTTGCGCGGCACGATCACGCCGGGCATTCCCTCGCTGCCCGGCGGCAGTTCGGTCTCGACCCGGGCCAGGCGGTGGCCGTCGGTTGCAACCGCGCGCAGCACCTGACCGGCCTCGCCTTCGGCCACGTGCAGGAAAATGCCGTTGAGGTAGTAGCGCGTCTCCTCGGTGGAGATGGCGAAGCGCGTGCGGTCGATCAGGCCGCGCAGCACCTGGGCGGGAATGCTGAATTCATGCGGCAGGCTGCCTGCCATCATGGAGGGGAAGTCATCCACGTCCAGCACGTTGAGGCTGGTGGCAAAGCGCCCAGCCCGCAGGCCCAGCGGCGCATCGCCCCCGGCGTGGTCGAATTCGACCTGCGCGCCATCGGGTAGCTTGCGCACGATTTCGTACAGCACGGCAGCCGGCGCCGTGACCGCACCATCACGCAGCGTTTCCGCCGCCATGCCCTCGACCACGGCAATTTCCATGTCGGTGGCGGTCAACGTCATAGCGCCATCAGTGACATTGATCAGCACGTTGGCCAGGATGGGGATGGTATTGCGCTTCTCGGCAACGCTCTGGATATGGGCCAGTGCCTTGAGCAGCGTTACGCGGTCAGCCTTCAACTTCATCGGTACGATATCCTCCACATCCCGCAGCACCCGAAAAAGCACAAAACGGGGGAGACCTGTCTAGCAGCCTGAAGCAACAGCGGTAAAGGGGCGTGCGCGGGAAATGCGTCAGGTCTCGAGCATGCGGCGCAGCAGTTCCACGTCCTCGGCAAAGGCGGGGTCCTGCGCCATCAGCTGCTCCACTTTGGTTACGCCATACATGACGGTGGTGTGGTCGCGGTTGCCGAACTTGCGCCCGATCTCGGGGTAGGAGCGGCTGGTGAGCTGCTTGGCGAGGTACATCGCCACCTGCCGCGGCCGCGCCACGGCCCGGCCCCGGCGGGCGGAGAACATGTCGGTCAGGCGCGTGTTCCAGTGCTCGGCCACCTTGCGCTGGATTTCCTCGATGGTGACGCGCCGGTCATGCGCCTTGAGGATGTCGTGCAGCACATCCTGCGTCGCCTCAAGGGTGACGGGGCGGCCAAACAGGTTGGCATGCGCGATCAGCCGGTTGAGCGCGCCCTCAAGCTCGCGCACGTTCGAGGTAATCTTGTGGGCCAGGAATTCCAGCACCTTGGCCGGCACCACCACGCCGGATGCGGCGGCCTTGGCCTCAAGGATGGAGATGCGCAGCTCGAAGGTCGTGGCATGGATATCGGCCACCATGCCGCACCCAAGGCGGGTGCGCAGCCGGTCCTCAAGCCCCGACAGGTCGGAGGGCGACTTGTCGGCCGAGACCACGATCTGCCGCCCGGCATCGACCAACGCGTTAAAGGTGTGGAAGAATTCGTCCTGCGTGTTGTCCTTGCCGATGAGGAACTGCAGGTCATCGATCATCAGCACGTCAACCGAGCGCAGCTGGTCCTTGAACTCGAGCGTGGACTGCGAGCGGATGGCCCCGATGAAGCGGTACATGAACTTCTCGGCCGACATGTAGGCTACCGAGACCTTGCCCCCACGCAGCAGTTCCGCGCCGATGGCGTGCATGAGGTGGGTCTTGCCCAGCCCCACGCCGCCATACAGGAACAGGGGGTTGAAGCCGGGGCTGGACGGGCGCTCGGCCACGCGGCGGGCGCAGGCATAGGCGAACTCGTTGGGCTTGCCCACAACGAAAGTGTCAAACGTGAAGCGCGGCTCAAGCGGGGCGGCAAGGTCGCTGCGCACCTCGGCCTGGCGCGGGCTTTCCGCCGCTTGGGGCGCTGCCGCGGGGGCCGCCGGTTCGCTTGGGGCGACGGCAGCAGCCGGGGCGGGCGTGGCCTCCTGCGCCCCGGCGGTCGGGGCAGGCTGGGCTGCGGGGCGGGCCACCTGCAACTCGACCCGGCGGATGGCAGGCACTTCGGCATGCCACAGCGCGCCGAGCCGGTCGCCGTACTGCCCGCGCACCCAGTCACGCAGGAAGCGCGTGGGCAGGTAGAGGGTGATCTCGTCCTCCTCCACCGGGCCGACCGTGATCTGGCGCAGCCAGGTGCGGTATTCGACCTCGCCCACCTCGGCCTTCAGTCGCTCGCAGATGCGCGACCAGTGGATGGCGAGCACACTTTTCTGCGCGTTGGCTTCCGCAACCGCGTCGTAGCCTTCCAGTCCGCCCGTCATATCCGCTCCCCGCCACATGGGGCACGAAAAGGACACCGCCTGCGCGCATGTCCCTGCCGTCACCCCGCTCCATTCCACCACCCCGCGCCACCGGCCCCTCCCCACAGGACAGGCCACAAGCCGTGCCATTGGCACGACCCAACAGCCCGACCCTATCGGCCAGGACCACCGATGACGCTGGAATTATCCCCATAATTTAGAGCACGGAATCGGGCGAAGCAACGGGAATCTGCCCCGACCCCGCCAAAACCCGTTCACACCAGCAAGATGCGGATAATAAAAAAAGGCCGCCATCGCCAATAATGGCGACAGACGACCTCCTTTATTACTTCCAGCCTTCTTTCAGATGAAAGAAACCAGCCGTATCTTACGCAGCAGCGAGAGACTTGATACGGGCAGACAGGCGGGAAATACGACGGGCAACCGTGTTGGCGTGAAGAACGCCCTTGCCAACGGCGCGCTGCATTTCGGGCTGTGCCTCACGCAGGGCCACCACGGCGTCGTCCTTCTTGCCGCTGGCGATCGCGGTTTCAATCTTCTTCACGAAGGTGCGTACGCGCGACAGACGTGCGGTGTTGCGGGCGTTGCGGCGTTCGTTCTGACGGATGCGCTTGCGCGCGGATGCTGTATTGGCCATTGCTCTCAGTTCATCTGCATAAATCAGGTTACGGCGGTCCGCCACCCGATCGTGCGGACATCCCATATCAGGCTGGCGATCTAGTCCACCCTGAGCGTATTCGTCAAGACAAGTCTTTGCCTAAATCGTCTCAAGCCTCCTGCAATCGGGGGCAGAAGAAGCTCGAACGCCCCGATTGGGTGATGCGTTCCACCCCGTCGCACGCAGGCGGGCCGGGGCAATCGGGGCATCCCAGCCCTTCACGCCCATAGACGCGCCATGCATGCTGGAAATAGCCGAGTTCCCCATCGGGTTGCACATAATCACGCAGGCTTGAGCCACCGGCGGCAATCGCCTCGTCGAGCACGGCGCGGACCTGGGCTGCCAGTTCATCATATTCCGCGGCGCTGATCTCGCCCGCCGCCCGCGCGGGGTGGATGCGCGCACGGAACAGCGCCTCGGACACATAGATATTGCCAAGCCCCGCCACCACGCGCTGGTCGAGCAGCAGCGCCTTAATGCTCGTGCGCCGCCCACGGCCCTTTGCCGCAAGCCACGCGCCGCCAAAGCGGTTGCCCAGCGGCTCAGGCCCCATGCCTGCCAGCAGGCGATGGCCCTCCACGCCCGCCACCGGCACCAGGTCGACCATGCCGAAGCGCCTGGGGTCAACCAGCCCGCAACGCGCGCCCTCCCCGGTCTCGATCACCAGATGCTCGTGCAGGGCGGGCGGCATCACACGCTCGGCTTCAGTCGGGCGCGAGAGCAGCACGCGCCCGGACATGCCCAGGTGCAGCACGACCACCATGCCGCCTGAAAGGGTGATGAGGATATATTTCCCCCGCCGGGCGAATCCATCGATCCGCTGGCCTTCCAGCGCACGGGCCAGACCGGGGGGAAACGGCCAGCGCAGCCCCGTATGGTGCGTGCTGGCGCGGGAAATAGTGTGACCTTCAAGATGCACTCGCATCCCGCGCATCACAGTTTCAACTTCAGGGAGTTCCGGCATGGCCTCATCTGGGGTTATACCTGTGCATCATGACCGACAATAGCCAGCCATACCATCCCTCCCCTTCCGCCGGCCGTCCCGATGACCGCCATGCGGATACCACCGATTTCGGCTTCCGCGATGTGCCATTGCGCGAGAAGAAATCCATGGTGCGCGAAGTCTTTGACAGCGTGGCCTCCAAATACGACATCATGAATGACGTGATGTCGCTGGGCATCCATCGCGCGTGGAAAAAGATTTTCGTCAACGAACTCGCCCCCCACCCCGACCTGTCGCTGCTCGACCTGGCCGGTGGCACGGGCGACATTTCGTTCGGCTGGCTGCGCGGCGGGGGCGGGCCTGCCATCCTGTCCGACATCAATGTGAGCATGCTCACGGTGGGCCGCAACCGCGCGATGGAGCGCGGGCTGGTGTCGGGCCTCAACTTCCTGGCTGTCGATGCCGAGGCCATTCCGCTGGCCGACAATTCGGTGGATCGCGTCTCCATCGCCTTCGGCCTGCGCAACTGCACCGACAAGCTGCAGGTGCTGCGCGAGGCGCGTCGCATCCTGCGCCCCGGCGGCCGGTTCCTGTGCCTTGAGTTCTCGCGCGTGCAGGTTGCAGCCTTCGCACCCGTCTATGATGCCTGGTCCTTCCATGTGCTGCCGCGCATGGGGGCGGCGATTGCGGGGGACCGCGAGAGCTACCAGTACCTGGCCGAGAGCATCCGCATGTTCCCCGATCAGGAAACGCTGGCCGACATGATGCGCGAAGCGGGACTTGAGCGCGTGTCCTACCAGAACCTCTCTGGCGGGATCGCGGCCATCCATTCCGGCTGGAAGATCTGATGGTGGCACGGGCAGACCGTTCTGTCCTGCTGGTGGTGTGTGGGGGAATCGCCGCCTACAAGGCGCTTGATCTCATCCGCAGGCTCAGGGAACACGATATCCGCGTGCGCACGGTGCTGACGGAAGGGGGCGCCCGATTCGTAACCCCCCTCTCGCTCCAGGCCCTGAGCGGCGAGCGCGTGTTCAGCGACCTGTTCTCCCTGACCGATGAAAGCGAGATGGGCCATATCGCGCTCTCGCGCAGCAGTGACCTGATCGTGGTCTGCCCCGCCACCGCCGATATTCTGGCCCGCATGAGCGCGGGCCTGGCCGATGACCTCGCCACCACCGTGCTGCTGGCCACCGACACCCCGGTGCTGGCAGCCCCTGCCATGAACGTGCGGATGTGGCGGCACCCCGCAACACAGGCCAATATCGCAACGCTTGCAGCACGCGGCGTGGAATTTGTCGGCCCCGAGACCGGGCTGATGGCATGCAACGAGCACGGGCCGGGCCGGCTGGCCGAGCCCGACTCCATCCTTGCCGCCATCCTGGCGCGACTGGGGGGCGAAAAGCCACTGGCAGGCCGCCGCGCGCTGGTCACCGCAGGCCCCACGCATGAGCCGATCGACCCGGTGCGCTATCTGGCCAACCGCTCATCGGGCACGCAGGGCTATGCCATTGCGCGCGCGCTGGCGGCGGCGGGGGCTGACGTGACGCTGGTCAGCGGGCCGACCACCCTGCCCGACCCGCCGGGCGTGCGCACCGTGCGCGTCGAGACGGCACGCGCCATGCTGGCGGCCTGCCAGCAGGCCCTGCCGTGCGACATTGCCGTCTGCGCCGCCGCCGTGGCAGACTGGCATGTGGATGAAACGCCGCAAAAGATCAAGAAAACCGCAGGCCAGCCTCCGCCCGCGCTCCGCCTTGTGCCCAACCCCGATATTCTGGCCACCCTGGGCCAGCCTTCCCCCACCCGGCCGCGACTGGTGGTGGGCTTTGCCGCCGAGACGGAGCGGGTTGTCGAACACGCCACTGCCAAGCGCCTGCGCAAGGGCTGCGACTGGATCGTGGCCAATGATGTCAGCCCCGAAAGCGGCATCATGGGCGGGGCGGAAAACGAGATCGACCTGATCGATGCCACGGGCTGCACCCACTGGCCCCGGCTGGACAAGACGCAGGTGGCGCAGCGCCTGGTGGCGCGCATCGCAGCCTTTTTCAACGCACCGCATGTTGACGGACATACTTCATGAGCCTCTCCCCCCTGCCCATTCAGGTCAAGCGCCTGGCCCACGCGCATGACCTGCCCCTGCCCGCCTACGCCACCGAGGGTGCTGCCGGCATGGACCTGCTCGCCGCCGTGACCGAACCCATGACCATTGCGCCGGGTGGCCGCGCGCTGGTGCCCACAGGGCTGTGCGTGGGGCTGCCGCGTGGCTACGAACTCCAGATCCGCCCCCGCTCGGGGCTTGCGCTCAAGCATGGCGTGACCCTGCCCAATGCGCCGGGCACGATTGATGAGGATTATCGCGGCGAGATCGGCATTATCGTGATGAATGCAGGCGATGCGCCCTTCGTGGTCGAGCGTGGCATGCGCATTGCCCAGGGCGTGCTCGCCCCCGTGGTGCGCGGTGAGTGGGTGGAATACGCCGAGCTTGATGAAACCACCCGCGGCACGGGCGGCTTTGGCAGTACGGGCACGGCAGGGTGAGCGCAGGCGGCCAACCGGGTAACCTGCGCGTCCGCCCCAATATAGCGGACCTGCTCGGCCTGCTTGCCATCATGGCGGGCGCGGTCGTGGTGGCCACGGCGGGCCGTCACATGCTTGTACCCATTCCCGCAAGCGAGGCCGGGACCATCCATCTCAGCCCGGCCTACCTGCCCGGCTATGCCGTGCGGACCACGCTGCGCATGTTCGCAGCCCTTGCCGCCTCGCTGGTGTTCACCTTCACCTATGCCGTATGGGCCGCCAAAAGCAGGCGGGCGGGACAGGTGCTGGTGCCGCTGCTGGATGTCTTGCAGTCGGTGCCCATTCTGGGCTTCCTCACCTTTACGGTCATTTTCTTTCTCGGGCTGTTTCCTGGGCGGATGATGGGGGCGGAACTTGCCGCCATCTTCACCATCTTCACCAGCCAGGCATGGAACATGGCCTTTGCCATGTACCAGTCGCTGCGCACCGTGCCGCCCGACCTGGAGGAAGCCGCCCGCTGCTTTGGCCTCACCCCCTGGCAGCGCTTCTGGCGGCTCGAGGTGCCGTTCGCCATTCCTGCGCTGGTGTGGAACACCATGATCTCCATGTCCGGCGGGTGGTTCATGGTCGTCTATTCCGAGACGATCACGGTGGGCAATACCGATATCGCCCTGCCCGGCATCGGCTCCTACGTGGGCGTTGCGATCGAGCAGCGTAACCTTGCCGCCATTTTCTATGCCATCCTCACCATGCTGGCCGTGATTTTGGCGTATGACCAGCTTCTGTTCCGCCCGCTGGTGGCATGGTCGGCGCGTTTCCAGACCGATGACGGCGCAAGCCTTGCAGCCCCTGACCCGTGGGTGCTTGTGCTGCTGCGCCGCACGCACCTGCTGCGCCGCTTCTGCCTGCGCGTGGGTGATGCCATGACGCGCATCGGCTGGCTGGCCCTTGGCCCGCGCCCGTCTGCCCCCGTGCGCGCGCTCATCCCCCCCCGCCTGATGGATGCGGCCTGGATTGCCGGGATCGTTCTGTGCGCCCTCACCATCGGCTGGAAGACATGGTCCTTCTCCCACACCCATTACAGCATGGGGCAGGTTGCGCATGTCATGGCGCTGGGGGGACTGACGCTGCTGCGGGTCATGATCACGGTGCTGGTGGCCTCCGTAATCTGGGTGCCCGCGGGGATCTGGCTCGGCCTGTCGCCACGGCGGGCGCGGCATGCGCAGATGGCGGCACAGTTCATGGCCGCCTTCCCGGCCAACCTGTTCTTTCCGCTCGTGGTGGTCGCGATCGTGCACTGGCACCTGAACAGCAATATCTGGCTCACCCCGCTCATGCTGCTAGGCACACAATGGTATATCCTGTTCAATATCGTGGCCGGGGCCTCGTCCTATCCCGGTGACCTGCTCGAGGCGGCGCGTAACTTCCACGTCAAGGGCTGGCTGTGGTGGCGGCGGGTGATGCTGCCGGGCATCACGCCCTATTTCATCACCGGCGCGCTGACGGCCTCAGGCGGGGCATGGAATGCCGCCATCGCCACCGAAGTGGCCAGCTGGGGCGACACCACCCTGAGCGCACAGGGGCTGGGTGCCTATATTGCCCATGCCACCGTGGCGGGCGCCACCGACCAGGTGGGTCTGGGCATGGCGGTCATGGCGGCCTTTGTGCTGCTGCTCAATCGCGCCGTGTGGCGCCCGTTATCCAATTATGCCGCCCGGCATTACACTTTTGACTGAGAGCGCCTGATGCCGCAGCAAGCCGCCCCCCCCAGCCCGAAGCCGACCGGTGCCGAACTCGTCCGGATCGTCAATTGCAGGCAGGCCTACCCCAAGGAAAGTTCGACCGACCTTGTGGTGCTCGATGGCGTGAACCTGAGCATCCGCAGTGGCGAGATCGTGGGGCTTCTGGGCCGCTCGGGGTCGGGCAAGTCCACCCTGCTGCGCATTATCGCAGGGCTTTTGCCGCCCACCGCGGGCGAGGTGATCTGGAAGGGCAAGCGACTGGAGGGGCCGGCTGCGGGCATTTCGCTTGTGTTCCAGTCCTTTGCGCTGTTTCCGTGGCTGACGGTGCAGAAAAACGTGGAGCTGGGGCTGGAAGCCCAGGGCGTGCCGCCTGCCGAGCGCGACAAACTGGCGGAAGACGCGATCCACCTGATCGGGCTGGGCGGGTATGAAAATGCCTATCCCAAGGAGCTTTCAGGCGGCATGCGCCAGCGCGTGGGGCTGGCGCGCGCCCTTGTTGTGCGGCCAGACCTGCTGCTGATGGACGAGCCGTTCTCCGCACTCGACGTATTGACGGCGGAAAACCTGCGCACCGACCTTGTGGAACTGTGGGCGGAGAAGAAACTGCCCATCCAGTCGATCCTGCTGGTCACCCACAATATCGAGGAGGCGGTGCTGATGTGCGACCGCATCCTCATCTTCTCCTCCAACCCCGGCCGGGTAGCCTATGAGCTTCAGGTGCCCTTCGAGCACCCGCGCAACCGCGAGGACATGGCCTTCCGCCAGTTCGTGGACCGTATCTACGCGCTCATGACACGCCGCGCGCCGGTCGTGTCGGAGGCGGACATGACCGACCCGGACATGAAGCATGTCCAGATCTCGGCCGATGCCGTGGCCCTGCCCGCCCTGCCGATGAACACCATCGTGGGCATGATGGAAACGCTGGCCGCCGACCCGCTGCATGGCCGCGCCGACCTGCCGCTGCTCGCCAGCCGCCTGCAGCTTGAGCTTGATGACCTGTTCCCCCTTGGCGAATCCCTGCAACTGCTGGGCTTTGCCGAGCTTGAGGATGGCGACATCCTGCTCACGCCCGAGGGCATGCGCTTTGTGCAGAGCGAGCACGACATCCGCAAGCACATCCTGTGGCAGAGCATGCTGCACAACATTCCCATGGTGCGCACCATCCGCGCCGTGCTGGACGAGCGCCCCAACCACCGCGCCAGCGCCGAGCGCTTCCGCGATGAACTGGAGGACAGCATGTCGCCCAACTACGCCCGCCAGACGCTCCAGACCCTGATCGGCTGGGCGCGCTATGCGGAACTGTTCGATTTTGACGAGGAAGCCGACCAGCTTTTTCTTGATGATGACCCGACGGACCGGAGCTAGCGGATAAAAGTTTCCGGGCGCTGCCTATTTTTAAAAAGGCAGCGATCTTCGAAGCTTTTTTAATAAAAAAGCTTCACCAAAAACTTTTCTTCCTAACCGGCGGAATCCACCAGTCGGTCACGGAACAGGCGGCGCATCTTGGCGATCTTGGGCGGGATGACCGCGCTACAGTACGGGTTGCCGGGGTTACGGGCAAAATAGTCGCGGTGATAATCCTCGGCGGGCCAAAAATGCTCCAGCTTCGCAATTTCGGTCACGATCGGGTTGGGCCAGACATGCTGGGCCGCAATCTCGTCGCGCACGGCATGGGCGGTTTTTTCCTGCGCCGCATCCTGCCAGAAAATGGCGGAGCGATACTGCGTGCCCACGTCATTGCCCTGCCGGTTGGGCGTGGTGGGGTCATGCATGACAAAGAAGATGCGCAGCAGGTCCGCGCATGAAAGCTCGGCGGGGTCGAAGGTAACGCGCACCACCTCGGTATGCCCGGTGCGGCCCGTGCAGACCTGCTCATAGGTGGGGTTGGGGGTATGGCCACCGGCATAACCCGGCTCGATCGCCTGCACGCCGCGCAGTTCCTTGAACGGCGCCTCGATGCACCAGAAGCAGCCTCCGCCGAGCACCAGTGTCTCCAATGCGTTTGCGGTCATGGTGGCGTCCTTCCCCAAGTTAGCGTGAAGAGAATATTCCAGAAGTTTTTGGTGAAGCTTTTTTCAAAAAGCTTTGAAAGAAAGCTGCCTTTTTGAAAAAAGGCAGCCCCCAAAAACTTTTCTTCCTTTAAGCAATCCGCGCCAGGGCCGCTTTCAGCCGCACGCGCTCTGCCTGGAACGCCTCCAGCCGCTCGCGGTTTTCGGCCACGACTTCGGGCTTGGCGCGGGCCACGAAATCGGCATTGCCCAGCTTGCGCTCGACCTTGGCAATCTCGCCATCAACCTTGGCGCACTCCTTTTCCAGCCGCTGGCGCTCAACTGACAGGTCAATGATCCCGGCCAGCGGAATGACCAGCGTTGCTTCATCCACCACAAGCTGGGCTGCCCCCTGCGGCATCTCGCCCGCAAGCGGCAGCACTTCGGACACGCGGGCCATGCGCCCGATCGCTTCCGCCCATTTGGCGGCACGCGCCACGGTGGTGGCGGAGGCATCACGCAGCAGCACGGGGGCAAGGCGCGAGGGCGGCACGTTCATTTCCGAACGCACGGTGCGGATGGCGGAAATGAAGCGGATCAGCCATTCCATCTCCTCGCGCGCGTCCTTCGCCCCTTCCAGATGCTCGGGCTGCGGCCACGGTGCGGTAATGAGCGACCCTTCGGCCCCGAAGCCGAAATGCTGCCACAGCCGGTCGGTCATGAACGGGGTCACGGGCTGGAGCAGGCGCAGGATGGTACCCAGAACATGGGCGGCAACCGCACGGGTCTCGACGGCTTCCGCCGTGTCGCCTGCGGCAAAGACCGGCTTGGCCAGCTCAAGGAACCAGTCACAGAAGCAGTTCCACACGAAGCGGTAGCACGCGCCTGCATATTCATCGAAGCGGAAGGCTTCCAGCGCCTTGCTCGCCTCTTCCACCGCCTGCGCCAGTTCGGCCAGGATCCAGCGGCCCAGCGGAGACTGCACGGAGGCCGGGTTGAATCCTGCAACCGGGGCCACGCCGTTCATCTCGCAAAAGCGCGCGGCATTCCAGATCTTGGTGATGAAGGAGCGGTATTCCTCCACCTTTTTCGGGCCAAGCTTCACGTCACGGCCAAGACCGGTGAGCGAACAGATGCAAAAGCGCATGGCATCCGCGCCGTAGCTGTCGATCATCTCCAGCGGGTCGATGCCGTTGCCCTTGGACTTGGACATCTTCTGCCCGCGCTCGTCACGCACCAGTCCGTGGATGAACACCTGCCGGAAGGGCACGTCCTTCATGAAGTGCAGGCCCATCATCATCATCCGCGCGACCCAGAAGAAGATGATGTCAAAACCCGTGACCAGCACATCGGTGGGGTAGTAGCGCGCCAGTTCCGGTGTCTGCTGCGGCCAGCCCAGCGTGGAGAACGGCCACAGGGCGGAGGAGAACCATGTATCAAGCACATCCTCGTCACGCGTGAGCGTGGTGTCCTGGCCGTAATGGGCGCGGGCCTGGCTGGCGGCATCCGCCTCGTCATGGGCGACGAATACATGGCCATCGGGGCCATACCAGGCGGGGATGCGATGCCCCCACCAGAGCTGGCGGCTGATGCACCAGGGCTGGATGTCGCGCATCCAGGCATAGAAGGTGTTTTCCCACTGCCGGGGCACGAATTCGATCTTGCCGGTTTCCACCGCCTCGATGGCGGGACCGGCGAGGGTCTTGGCGTCACAGTACCACTGGGTGGTCAGGCGCGGCTCAACCACCGCGCCGCTGCGCTCGGCATGGGGCACCTGATTGGTGTGCGGCTCGATCTTTTCCAGCCATTCCAGGCGCTCAAGCTCGGCCACCATGGCCTTGCGCGCCTCATCGCGCGGCATGCCGGCCAGCGTGCGCACGAAGGCGGGATCAGCCAGCCCTTCCTCCGCGCGGAGTTCGCCCTCGATCTCGGCAAGGGTGATGCGGGCTTCCTCATCAAGCACGCTGGGCATGTCGAGCTTGTGGCGGCGGCCGACCTCGAAGTCATTGAAGTCATGCGCGGGCGTGATCTTGACCGCGCCGCTGCCCTTGGTGGGATCGGAATGCTCATCCGCCACGACGGGAATGCGGCGGCCGGTCAGCGGCAGGATGACGTTTTTGCCCACCAGGTCGGCAAAGCGTTCATCATCGGGGTGCACGGCCACGGCCATGTCGCCCAGCATGGTCTCGGGCCGGGTGGTGGCGACCGTGATGGTGCGGCCCGGCTGGCCTTCAACAGGGTAGCGGATATACCACAGGCTGCCCCGGCTCTCGCGGTTATCGACCTCAAGGTCGGAAATGGCGGAGCGGAAGGCGGGGTCCCAGTTGACAAGGCGACGGTCGCGGTAGATCAGCCCTTCGCGGTAGAGGGTGACGAACACCTCTTTCACCGCATCCGACAGGCCATCATCCATGGTGAAGCGCTCGCGCTGCCAGTCAAGCGAGCCGCCAAGCCGGCGGAGCTGCTTTGTAATGCCGCCGCCGGATTCGGCCTTCCATTCCCACACGCGCTCGACAAAGGCATCACGACCCATTTCCTGGCGCGATGTGCCTTCCTTTTGCAGCATGCGTTCGACCACAAGCTGGGTGGCGATGCCTGCATGGTCGGTGCCCGGCTGCCACAGCGTGTCACGCCCCTGCATGCGGCGCCAGCGGATGAGCGTGTCCTGCAATGTCATGGTCAGGGCGTGGCCGATATGCAGCGTGCCCGTAACATTGGGTGGCGGAATCATGATGGTATAGGGCTTTGCCGTGCTGTCGGGCCGGGCGCTGAACGCGCCACTGGCCTCCCACAGGGCATAGAGGGAGGTTTCTGTCCCGGCGGGGGAGAACGACTTGTCAAGCATCACGAAAAACCAGATCCACCATAATCAGACGCAGGGCAGGACAACGCGCCCGGCCACGGGCAGATATACCCCAAACCGGCGCGAAGGGAACGCCTGCCCCTGCAATCTTTATGCCCGGAGGCGGATCATGTGCTGATGGTGAATATGGCAGGGCCGGAGGGCCGGGGCCAAGGATGGCGCGCCCAACATGTTGGCGATACCCCCACTATGTCTGTCATTCGGCGTCTCTCCCTGTCATCGGCTGTCACAGCCAGAGGGAAGAAAACGGCAGATTTTCGGGGGGTGTGTCAACGATTGTCCTTCCCTGTCAGGGAAGGATTGGAGGTCTGGGCGGGAATCGAACCCACATTCGCGGATTTGCAGTCCGCTGCATCACCATTCTGCCACCAGACCTCGGCGCTGCAGGGGCGTATATCCGCTGAAATGCATCTCAGGTCAAGCCGTTGTGTGCAGCGTTCTGGTTGTTTCCCGATCAAAGCGGCGCATAAATACAAAAAAGCCGGAAAAAATTTTCGCCCGTCCGGCCGGGTTGCGGCTTCAGCCCCCTATGGGGCAGCGTGTTTCAAGGAAACATCATGGACAGGACAGACCCCGATTACGCGCCCCTCGATTTTGTCACGGCCCGGCAGCGCATGGTCGATGCCCAGATTCGCCCCTCTCAGGTGGGCGATGCCACGATTATCGCCGCCATGCGCACTGTCCCGCGTGAGCGCGCCGTGCCCGATGCGCTGCGGGCCTTCGCCTATTGCGACCAGAGCCTGCCACTTGGCGAGGGACGCTACCTGACCGAGCCACGGGTGACGGGGCGCATGCTGCAGGTGGCCGACCTGCGGCACGGCGAGCGGGTGCTGGTGGTTGCGGCGGGCACGGGCTATCTCGCGGCCCTGCTGGGCGCGATGACGCTTGAACTGCATGTCACCGCCCTCGAATCCGACCCGCGACTGGCCACCATGGGCAAGGCCCTGTGCGCCGCCTACGCGCCCGGCGTGCAGTGGTGCGACGGGCCGCTGGTCAAGGGGGCACCGGCCTCGGCGCCGTATGACCTGATCTTCATCGATGGCGCGGTGCGCGCCGTGCCGCAGGCCATTGTGGACCAGCTTGCACAGGGCGGGCGCATCATCGCCCCCATTGCGCCCGCATCGGGCGTGACATCGGTCAGCCGTATCGCCGCGACAGCGCAGGGCAGCGCGGTGCAGCCCCTGTTCGAGGCGGCCGTGCCCCTGCTGCCCGAGCTGGCCCCCGCCCCCGCCTTCGTGTTCTAGCCGGTTAACCCCCACGCAACATCCTGCGGCTAAGACGGGTCGGGGCGGGCTGGCATGGGTCCGCCTGGCATATCTGGCTGGCAGGGGCGGACATGAAGGGAAACTGGGCAATCGGGGCGGGGAGTGCGGCCCTCCTGTGCAGCGGCACGGCGCTGGCACGCGTGCCGCAGGCGGTGGAGGAGCCACGCACGCTGGATGCGGCCCTTGCCGCGGCCTATCTGGGCAACCCGGTGCTGCGGCAGGAACGCGCGACCCTGCGCGCAACCGATGAGCAGGTGCCCCAGGCCCTGGGCGGCTGGCGGCCCACGATTACGGGCACGGCGAGCATGTCCTATTATTCCGGCCTGATGCGCATGGAACCCTCATCGGGGGAAAGCGGCTATGCCCGCCGGTATGACAGCCCCGGCTATTCCGGCGGGGTCAGCATCTCGCAGCCCATCTATACCGGCGGCAAGACCACGGCCGGCACGCACAAGGCGCGCCATGCGGTCATGGCCGAGCGCGCGCGGCTGATCGCGGCTGAGGAGCAGGTCTTCTCCGATGTGGTCAGCGCCTATGTCAATGTGGTGGAGGATGAGCAGATCCTGCGCATCGACATCAATAACGAGCAGGTTTACGCCGCCCAGCTTCATGCCACCGAACTGCGCGCGCATGGCGGCGAGATCACCCACACCGATGTGGCGCAGGCCGCAGGTGCCCTGGCCAATGCCCGCGCGGTGCGGCAACTGGCCGAAGGCACCCTGCAGGCCGATCGCGCCACCTACCGGCAGGTTGTGGGCGTTGACGCACCAGACAACCTTGCCCTGCCCCAGCCCCTTGTCCTGCCGCTTCATACCGAGCAGGACGCCATGACGCAGGCCGTGCAGAACAACCCCGACGTGATTGGCGCCCTGTTTGACGAGGCGGCAAAAAAGGATGCCGTAGGCGTGGCCTTTGCCGCCCTCATGCCCACGGTCAGCGCGCAGGCGGCCTATATGCATGGCATCAACCAGGATGAGGGCCGCTCGCTCAACAATAACAAATATGCCCTCGTCAATGCCTCCATGCCGCTTTATCAGGGTGGGGGCGAGTATGCCGCCGTGCGCATGGCCCGCCAGCAGGCCAATGAGGCCACCCATACGGTGGATGTAAAGCGCCGCGCCGCCGTGCAGCTCGCCGCGGCAAGCTGGCAGCGCATGCAGGCCAACCGCGCCGCGATAGAAAGCAATCGCGCCGCCGTCGAGGCCGATGCCACAGCCCTGCACGGCATGCAGCGACAGGTGATGGTGGGCACCACCTCAACACTTTCCGTGCTCCAGCAGCAGGAAACGCTGCTCCAGGCCCAGATTGCGCTGGTGCGCAGCGCGGGCAATCTTGTGATCTCGTCCTATCAGGCTACCGCCGCCATCGGTCGGCTGACCGCGCGTGACCTGAACCTCGACGTGCCGCTTTATGATGAACGCGCCTATTACCGCGCCGTGCATGACCGGCTGTGGGGCATCAGCGATTACGCCACCAACCAGCCGGGGCGGTAGGCGCAGGGGCCAGAGGGGCCTGTGCGCCATGTGCAGCAATATTTATTGGAGGCAGCGTTATTTGAAGATTTTTTCAAAAAGCTTCACCAAAAACTTTTCCATTATGGCTGGATTAATATCCGGGTATCATTTTTTACATGGATACGGGCACATATCCCATTGCACTTATGCAATCTGCTCAATGCGGCACCGGGCGCAAAGGGGATCGGACTGGATGTAGTCGGCAACCACCGCCTGCATGGCTGCAAAACTGCTACCGTAGAAATAAAGCGCGGTCTCGCTATCGCCTTCCCAGTAACCACGCAGCTCCTCTTTCTGGCCAAGTGCCGCACTCGGCCCCTCGATTGTTTTATTGATATCAGACCGGGCATAGGTTTCGGCTGGCAGGTCGGTGCCGTTCATGAAAATAGCCATGCCCTCCATCACGCCAAACGCGATGGGCGCAGCCGCAGCCGGCAGGCGCAGTTCCGATCCCTTGGGCGCGCCAAGCAGGTCAAGAGCCTGCATGACCTGCTTCAGCACGGTTTCCGACCCATCTTTTACTGCGATTTCCACATCGCAGACTGAAACACCAACCGGATCAGGGGCAAGGGCCATGCCCCCACCCATTACTTCGCCAATGCCCATCTTTTTAAGGATGGCATCAAGCGGGTCTTCAAGGAAGTGACCGCGCTGGAATGGCTGGAGGCGGGCATTGAGGTGGACCACCACGATAATGGGTGCAGGGGATACGCCCAGATTATCAGACATTTTATATTCCCTGCTCCAATACAGCGGGCAGCTATATTGAGTATACTATTTTATTTTGAAATCTTATGATCGGTTTTGAATAACCATAATTAAACAGGGTCAGGACTCACTGATCAGAGCCAGAAGATGACGGTGGCAGGAAAGCCTATGTCATCAGGCATGGGGAACAGGCGGATCGCAGCAATATCGTCGATATATTTGATTATGCCCCGCCCGACAGAATTGGAACGGTGCAGCAGCAACATGATTTTGCAACGCGCTGGCTGGCTTCAATGACACATCGCCGGTGATGCCTCCGACACCCCCAGCAATCACAAGCAAAATTCTGGCGCAGCTTCTTTTCAAAACCAGGCAGCGCCTGCGACTTTGTGCATCATCCATCGCATGCATGACGCATGACGTTGTGGCAAATACGATCACAATGAAGCGAATGCCACACCCGCTTCCCGGTCTGTTAACACCACAAGAACAGGGTGGGTCTTGATCTTCATGCAGTATCGGCGGACAGGCCCGGACAACACAGCCTCCCGATTTTTCCTGTGGGGTTGACGGCCCGGCGTCTGTTACATCAAGTAACATTGACCGACTGACAGGAAACCTATGAAAAAGACCCTCCTGTGCCTGAGTGTTCTGGGTATGGCTGGATGCGCTGCCAATCCATCGGATATCAGCGCACAATATACCAGTCCCGAACCCTTCATGCGCCAGAGCTGCGCCCAACTGGCCCAGATGGACCAGATGGATACGCAAAACCTCGCATCAGCCGAGATGCATCAACGCCGCATGCACCAGTCCGATGCATGGGGGGTTGCCCTGATCGGCGTGCCCGTGGGCAGCGCAGGCGGTGACAGGCACAAGGAAATTGGCGAACTGAAGGGCCAGCTTGAGGCCATTCACACCGCCGAACGTGGCAAGAACTGCGTGGGCCGCTATTCCGCCACTGATTATGACCCCACCGGGGCGCTCAGGGCACCGGCCGGCCGCCTCCCCACCAGCAGCGATCCGGCCTATGGCTATCGTGGCGCAGGCACCGCGGCCCCTGCGGCCACCACGGATTATCCGCCCCTGCAGACCACACCGACGGATATCAGCACAGGCACAGGCACAGGCACAGGCACAGGCACAGGCATGACAAGCGGTTCCATGCCCGCGCAGGAAGGCCTTTCCGCCCCCGGCGCGCTCGGTGCCCCCAGCCACGCCCCCACCTATACCGCGCCGCATTACGTTGTGCCGCCTGCGGGCTATACCGCGCCGTCCTATTCGGGCAATCCGTTCCAGTAACGACCTGCCTCGTGCCGTCGTGCCGCCTCCGTGGTGGCGGCACGGACAGATCGTAACGCAAAGCGATCAATATCGTGGTGGGCATATATCCATAAGGCCGTTCCTCAGGCATAACGTGTTCGATGAGCACGGCGTTTGAAACCCACACCATACACCAGATCCCACCCGACCAGCGCCACGGCCGCGCGCGCGACCTGTTCGCGGTCTGGTTCAGCACCAACCTGACCCTGCTCACGGTCGTGACCGGAGCACTCGGGCCGGGGCTGTTCGGGCTGTCATTTACGTGGTCGACCATTGCCGTCATCCTTGGCAACCTGGCGGGGGCCGTGTTCATGGCGCTGCATGCCGCCCAGGGGCCCATGCTGGGCGTGCCGCAGATGGTGCAGAGCCGGGGCCAGTTCGGCTTTTATGGCGCGGTGCCCATCATCGGCCTCGTCGTGCTCATGTATATCGGCTTCGTGGCCTCGAACTTCGTGGTGGGGGGCCAGGCGCTTTATGCCGCCCTGCCCATGACCGGGCGGCGCAGCGCGATCCTGCTCATCGCCGTGCTGAGCCTCGTGCCATGCTGCATGGGCTACCACACCATCCATGCCTGGTCGAAGCTGGTCAGCTGGGTGGCGGGGGCGGTCATATTATACTGCCTGTGGCTGGGCTATGAAGCCTTTCCCCCCGGCACGCTGCGCGACATGCATGGCTCGGTCGCGGGTTTTTTCAGCACCTTTTCCACCGCGGCGCTGTGGCAGATCGCCTATGCGCCCTATGTATCGGATTCATCGCGCTACCTGCCCGCCGATGAAGCCGGTCGCCGCACCGCCTTCCTCACCACTTATGTCGGCACGGTCGTGGGCACGGCGCTGTCCATGATACTGGGCTGCATGGTCGCATTGCAGGGCCCAGGCGTATCGGTCGCCACCACGCTGGCGCACCTGGCGGGGCGGCAGGCTACACCGGTCATGATCGTGCTGTCGCTTTCCATCGCCCTTGGCAACGCCATGAGCCTGTATGGCGGCGCGCTCTCGGCCATAACCGTGCTCCAGACCTTCGTGCCGGACTGGCGGGCCGCCCTGCGCGAACGCCTTGTCGTAACCTGCACGCTGGTGGCGATTGCGCTGGGCATGGCGCTGGGCATGGCCGACAGTTTCATGAAATCCTACGCCGCCTTCCTTGACCTGCTCATGGCCATCATGGTGCCGTGGACCGCCATCAACCTGACTGATTACTACCTGCTGCGCCGTGGCCGTTATGATGTCGCCTCGTTTTTCCGCCGCGATGGCGGGGCGTATGGCTATTGCAACATTCCCGCCCTGTGCGCCTATGGCATCGGCATCGCCATTGAAGTGCCCTTCATGCAGAACGGGTTTCATACCGGCAGCCTGGCCCGCCGCCTGCATGGGGTGGACATATCATGGGTGGTGGGGCTGGTTGTCACCACCGCCTTCTATATCCGCGCCACAACCACGCGCAGGCGCGCGTAATGGCGCCCATTCCCTTCGTGATAACGCCTGCGACAGGGCAGGAATGAAAGTTTTGGCAGCGTTTTTCTAAAGCTTTTTGCAAAACGCTTCATTAAAAACCTCTGTTTTTACATATGTCCCTGCACAAGGCCTGCAATACCGGGCGTAATGGCCTGGAGCAGGTCGCCTGCTGGCTGCGCGCTTGTGCGCACCGCCAGCATCGATGCCGAGGCGGCGAACTGGGCCTGCGCCGTCTGGAGCACCGCTTGCACCTGCACCTGATGCGCGGCCAGCGTGCCATCGAGCGCATACAGCCCCACTGAAGCCAGTTCCGCAAGCTGGCCCGATGCAGGCAGGGCCTCGCGCAGGGCCGGGCGGGTCGCCACGACCTGGCGCAGGCGCGTATCGTTATCGCGCCAGGTTTCCAGCCGGGAGCGCAGGCCGGGCGCAAGGTCATGCTGGCCGCCTACATAGGCGGCCACGTCGCGCGTAAAGGCGGCGGCCTGAAAACTGTCGGGCGTGGCCATATCAGCCACCCGGTCCAGCGCCGGTGGGGTGGATGTGGCGGCGACGTGGCTCGGGCCAAATACATGGTTGAGCGCATAATTGCGCACCGGAGTGGTCACGGCCAGCAGGGTGGCAAGCGGGGCAATGCCATCAGGGGCGAGGCGCGCCATCATGCGGTGACGGTCGGTTGCGGCGCGGTTGCCCAGCATGTCCAGCTCCGCCTGCACCACGGGCAGGCGGCGGGCCAATGCATCCTCATCACGCACGGCGGCGGGCGACCAGAAGCGCTCGGCCAGGGCGACCGCGCGCGGCCACAGGCGGGCATCGAGCATCTCCTCGCTCACGATCTCGGTCCATAACGCCGCCTCAGCCCCCATCACCAGCCCATCCTGCGCCGTGGTCATGGAGGCGGCGGGATCGAGGGCAAAGGGCGCAAGCGCCGGTGCGTGGGCTGCCGCCACCTGATCGGGCGGCAGGCCATTGCCCAGCGGGTCCAGCGGGTCAACATGGTAATACGCAGCCGCAGGCAGCAGCAGGTCAAGATAATAGCCAGCCGAGACCACGACCGGATGCCCCGCCGCCGTGGCCTGCGCCGTATAGCGCGAGCCACGCCACGGCTCGATCACGATGCCGGGGGAAGCTGGCGCATCAAGCAGTTCATCCCAGCCCATCATGGTCTTGCCCTCATGCGCCACGATGGCCTGCACGCGGCGGGTAAAGGCGGCCTGCAGGGCCGTGGCGCCAGCATAGCCATGCTGCTGCATGAAAGCGGTGATGCGGGGGTTTGCCGTCCATTCATCAGGCCGCACCTCATCGCCACCCACATGAAAATAGGCATCAGGGAACAGGCCCGCCATTTCATGGTAGAGCCGGGCCAGAAACACATAGGTATCGGGGTTTGTGGGGTCGAATGCGGTACGCACCACCCGTTTGGGGTCGAGCGGGGCCGTGACGGGCTGGGCGGCATATTGCGGATAGGCCAACAGCATGGCGTAGCTGTGGCCCGGCGCATCGAATTCCGGCACGATGCGGATGCCGCGATCAGCAGCGGAGGCCACAAGGTCGCGCACCTGCTGCTGGGTATAGTATTGCCCGTGCGACGCCACCTGCTGCAGGCGCGGATAGACCCGGCTTTCCACCCGGAAGCCCTGCCCGTCAGACAGATGCAGGTGCAGCACGTTGAGCTTGGTCAGTTCCATCATGTCGAGCTGCCGCTCAAGGGCCTCAGGCGACATGAAATGGCGGCTGACATCCACCATCAGGCCGCGCCATGCAAAGCGCGGGCTGTCATCAATCTCGGCCCCGTCCAGCGCCGGCCCCGCCGCCCCGGGTTCAACGAGCTGCAGCAGCGTGGCCAGCCCGCGCAGCACGCCCGCCGGGCCATCGGCCACCAGCGTCGCGCCATCGGCGCCGGTGCGCAGCTGGTAGTGCTCGCGCATGCGAACCGACAGCATATCGGGGTCGGCATGCTGGCAGTTGATGCGCAGCACCAGCCCCGGAGGCATGCCTGCCACCGCCGGGCGTGCGCTCAGGGCGGCCAGGCGCTGTTCGAAACGCGCTACCGCGCGCTCCAGCAGGGGCGAGCGCACGCCCTGCCACTGCACCTGCACCCCGCCCGCAAGCGGCAGGCCGCCGCCCTGCGGCTGGTACTGCACGGGCTGCGGCATCAGCGCCGGGGCGGCGAACGCAGGCGTGCAGGCCATGCCTGCGCAGAGCCCAACCATGGCAAAGGGGCGGATACGGCGGGGAAGGCGCATGATGAACATCATTCCGTTAAAGGCACCCCGCATCGTGCCCCATCATGCAGCACGACCCAACCCCCGTGCGCCAGACGGGCCACCGCGCCGCCTATAGCGGGCATAACACGGCATTAAACTATTATATGTGCGATAATTACAGAAGGTGCATTGGCAATCCTCATCGGAGCCATCCGCCGCGCCGCCCGCACGCGCCTCTCGGCAGCGTGGCATACGGACTGACCATCACCTGCGGCACCAGCCTCGCGCCCGGCATCAAGGACCCCACCAATACCCGTTCAGCCCCATGCATGCGCAAAACCCCGGCATGCCCACCGCCATGACCCGCAGCGGCCGCGCCGTCATCCCCCGTTCGCCCCTCGGGCCCTCCGGCATGGCCCAAAGCCGCTTTTTCGCGCCGCTGCCAGCAGTCCTGCCGCATCGCACCGGGCAAGGACGTGGGGGCACCAGCCGCATCATATTGATCGCGTCATGTCGGGTGCCAACAAGTGGCGCGTGCCAAGCACCGGTTCCGCCTCCTGCCCCGACCTGCTATGGCTGGGCCACCCCAACAGGATTCAGATCTGTCCCGCCATGCGCCTGCGCTCCCCATGGCAGCCGCGCCTGCCCGCAGGCGACGGCTCTCCCGCCGAACGGCTGGCCGATGCCCTGGCCGGTGACATCCTTGGCGGCCGACTGCAATCAGGCGACCGCCTGCCCGCGCACCGCCCGCTGGCCTGGCAGCTTGGCATCGGCATTGGCAGCGTTACGCGGGCTTATGCCACGCTTGAGCGCCGCGGGCTGGTGCGCAGCGTGCGCGGGCGGGGCACCTTTGTCGCCGCCAGCCCCAACGGCACGGGGCCGGTTCTTGACCTTTCGGCCAACATGCCGCCGCCCATGTTCAGCGACCGCGCACTGGCCCGCACGCTGGCCCGCCTTGCCCGCTCGGTCGATCCGGCGCTGTTCAATGTCTATCCGCCCGTGGCGGGCCATATCGAGCACCGGCGCATCATGGCCCACTGGCTGGCCGAACTCGGCGTGGCGTTATCGCCCGACCAGTTGCTGCTGACCAGCGGGGCGCAGCAGGCCCTTGGCGTGGCCCTGACCGCCGCGCGCAGGACCGCCCCCATCATGCTGACCGAGGCCCTGACCTATCCCGGCATGCTCACCCTCGCCCGGCAGGCGGGCATGGATGTGCAGGGCCTGCCAATGGATACGCAGGGCCTGTTGCCCGAAGCGCTGGCGCACGCCCTGCGTCAGCATGCACCCGGGCGCTGCCTGCTCTATGTCACGCCCACCATGCACAACCCCACCACCGCCACCATGGGCACGGAGCGTAGGCACGCCATCACTCACCTGTGCCGCCGCCATGATGCGCTGATTATTGAAGATGATGTCTATGACTGCGTGCAGGATGCCACCCTTCCCCCGCTGGTAACGCTGGCGCCGGAGCGGACATTTTATGTCAGCAGCCTGTCAAAGACCCTCAGTCCCGGCCTGCGCATTGGCGCACTGGCCCCGCCCCAAGGGTTCATGCAGGCGGCCCGTGAGGCGCTGCTCAGCGCATCGCTCATGATCGCCCCGCTCTCCTATGCCATGATGGCGCAGTGGATGCTTGATGGCACGGCGGCCTCCGTGCGGCAGTCGCTGCGTGGCGAGGCAGGGCGACGCCGCGCGCTGGCCCGGTCCGTACTTGGCCCGCACCTTGCGCCACCGCCCTATGATGCCTTTCATGCATGGATGCCCATGAAGCTGGCCCGCGCACAGCATTTGGCGGCGCAGGCGGCCAGACAGGGCGTTAAAGTCACCCTGCCCCAGCCCTTCATGGCCTGCCCGGACGCAGCGGCCGATGCACCCGCGGGCATCCGCCTGTGCCTTGGCCCGACACCCCTGCCCGACCTGCGCGAGGCGCTGCACCGGCTGCGCCATGTGCTTGATGGCATGGACAATAGTGTCACGTGACACTTTCTTCGTGGCAGGAAAGTGTCACACCACCCTATGCTCGCCACACCATGCAACACATCTGGCGAGGATATTGTCATGACAGCGCAGCCCATCACGGTCATTGCAACGCTCCGCATCCTGCCGGGGCACGAAACGGCGGCGCTTGAGGCCATCCGCCATTGCGTGGCGCTGTCGCGGCAGGAAGCGGCCAACCTGTCCTACCAGTGCCACCGTGACATCAACGACCCGGCCATTTTCGTGTTTGTCGAGCGCTGGGCCAGCCCCGAGGCCCTCGTGGCCCATGAACAGACACCGCACTTCCAGGCCATGAAGGCCGTGTTCGCCACGGCACTGGCCGCGCCGCTGCAGGTACATATTACCCGTGAACTCTGAGGCCGCATCACTGCGCCACCTTGGTCGCCTCGCCATGGCGCTGTTCCTGGCCTACATGGCCGTGGCCCTGCCGCTCGCCGCCATTCCGGTGGCCGTGCTGCACTGGCCGGGTTACGGCAACGGACTGGCGGGGCTTGCCGTGGGCATTGCCTTCTTTTCCACCATTCTCAGCCGCAACCATGCAGGCCAGATGGCGGATACGAAAGGCGGCCGGCCGTGCATGCGCACGGGGCTGATGGTGTATGGGGCCGCCAGCCTGATCTGCGCCCTCGCCGCCCTGCCCGGCCTGCACGTCGGCGCACGCTACGCCGTCCTGATCGCGGGCAGGCTCCTGCTGGGCGTGGGCGAAAGCCTGACCATCGTGGGCATGCTGGGCTGGGGCATCGGCCTGGTGGGGCAGGCACGCGCGGGCCGCGTGCTGGCCTGGACGGGGGCGGCCATGTACGGCGCCTTTGCCGTGGGCAGCCCGATCGGTCTGGCGCTGTACCAGAAGGCGGGGCTGGGCGTGCTCATGGGCCTCTCCGCCCTGCTGCCGCTGGCCGGACTGGTGCTGGTACACACCATACCCGCCACACCGACGCATGCGGGTGGCAGGCCGCCATTCTGGCACGTTCTGGGCACCATCCGCTGGCTGGGCATGGCGGTGGCCCTTCAGGGCGTGGGCTTTGCCGCACTGGGCGCGTTCCTGCCGCTGCGCTTCATCCACGCCCACTGGCCCGGCGCCGGGCTGGGGCTGACCTGTTTTGGCACGGCCTTCGTGGCCGGGCGCGTCATATGCGGGCACCTGCCTGACCGGATTGGCGGGCTGCGGGTGGCGCTGCTCTCGCTGGTGGTCGAGGCCGCGGGTCAATACCTGCTCTGGGCCGCCCCCTCGCCCGTGCTGGCGCTGGCGGGTGCGCTGCTGACCGGGGCGGGGTGCTCCATGGTGTTCCCCGCCCTTGGGGTCGAGGTGGTGCAGCTGGTGGCACCTGCCATGCGGGCCACGGCGCTGGGCGGCTTCGCGGCGTTTCAGGACCTGGCATATGGAGCCACCGGCCCGCTGGCGGGACTGCTGGCTGACCGGTGTGGCTACGCGGTCGTGTTCGGGCTGGGCGGGGCGTGCGCCACGCTGGGCGCGGGCATTGTGCTTGCCCTGCTGGCCCGCCAGCGCGCGGAGGCATGACATGAATTCAAGCCATGTTTACATTCTGGGCACCTGCGACACCAAGCAGGCCGAACTGACCTATCTGCGCCAGACCCTGCGCGAGAGCGGGGTGCCCGCGCTGATTGTCGATATCGGCACGCGGCAGGCGGGGCGCGTGGCCGATATCAGCGCCCGCATGGTCGCGCGCTGCCACCCGAAGGGGGAAGGCTACGTTTTCTGTGGTGACCGGGGGCGGGCCATAGCGGCCATGGCCGAGGCGCTGTGTGTGTTCTTGCGCACGCGCACCGACATGCGTGGCGTGCTGGCCATTGGGGGCTCGGGCGGCACGGCGCTGGTGTCGCCTGCCCTGCAGGCGCTGCCCATCGGCCTGCCCAAGCTGGTGGTCTCGACCGTAGCCTCGGGCAATACCGCGCCCTATGTGGGGGGCGCCGACATTGCCATGCTCTATCCCGTTACGGACATGGAGGGGCTCAACCGCATCTCGCGCGTGGTGCTGGGCAATGCGGCCCACGCCATGGCGGGCATGGCGCGCACCCCCTGCCGCCCCGTGCCCGACCCGCGCCCCGCCATCGGCCTGAGCATGTTTGGCGTGACCACACCCTGCGTGGAGCAGGTGGTGCACCAGCTTTCCAGCCGGTTCGACTGCCTTGTGTTCCATGCCACGGGCACCGGCGGCCGCGCCATGGAGCGGCTGGCCGATGACGGGATGATCAGCGGCTTCATCGATACGACACTGACCGAGTTCTGCGATTACGTGGCAGGCGGCATCTTTGCGTGCGATGCCGACCGGCTTGGCGCCGTCATCCGCACGGGGCTGCCTTACGTGGGCAGTTGCGGCGGGCTGGACATGGTCAATTTCGGGGTCCGCGCCAGCGTGCCCGCCCATTACAAGGGCCGCGTGTTTGTGGAGCATAACCCCCAGATCACGCTGATGCGCACGAATGAAGCGGAATGCCGGGCAATGGGCCACATGATTGGCCACCAGCTCAACCGCTGCCCCGGCGAAGTGCGCTTTCTCTACCCCGAGGGCGGTTTTTCCATGCTCGACCAGCCCGGCGGCCCGTTTCATGACCCTGCCGCCGATGAAGCCTTTTATGCAGCGCTGGCCGAAACACTGGAGCAGACCCCGCGCCGCAGGCTGATCCGCCTTCCCCACGCGATCAATGACCCGGCTTTTGCCGCGGCACTGGCGCATGAATTTTTACATCTTTATGGAGACCAGCACTGATGCCCCGTATTCCCCGTAGCGAGATCCTCGCCCGCTTTCGCAGCATGATCGCCGCGCGCACGTCCATCGTGGGCGGTGGCGCGGGCACCGGCCTGTCCGCCAAATGCGAGGCGGCAGGCGGCATCGACCTGATCGTCATCTATAATTCCGGGCGGTACCGCATGGCGGGCCGTGGCTCGCTGGCCGGGCTTCTGGCCTATGGCAACGCCAACCAGATCGTGATGGACATGGCGCGCGAGGTGCTGCCCGTGGTGCCCACCACCCCCGTGCTGGCCGGCGTGAACGGCACCGACCCGTTCGTGGATTTTGATGTGTTCCTTGATGATGTGAAGCGGGTCGGGTTTTCGGGCATCCAGAACTTTCCCACCGTGGGGCTGATTGACGGCAATTTCCGCAAGAACCTTGAGGAAACCGGCATGAGCTACAGCCTTGAGGTGGATGTGGTCGCCCGCGCCCACAAAAAGGACCTGCTGACCACGCCCTACGTGTTCGATCCCGCCCAGGCGGTGGACATGGCGAAAGCGGGTGCTGACGTGCTGGTGGCCCATATGGGGCTGACCACAGGGGGCGCCATCGGCGCGGAGACGGCGCTGACGCTGGATGACTGCATTACGCAGATCAACGCGATCATCGATGCCGCGCGCGGCGTGCGCCCCGACATCATCACGCTATGCCATGGCGGGCCGATCGCCATGCCGGCCGATGCGCAGAAAGTGCTCTCCGCCTGCCCGGACTGCCACGGCTTTTATGGTGCCTCAAGCATGGAGCGCCTGCCGGTTGAGGTCGCGCTGACCGAGCAGACCCGCAATTTCAAGGCCCTGACACGCTGATCGCGTCGCGATTTATCCTGCTGGCGGGGCGCATCGGGCCTCGGGCCTTCATGCCGCCCCCTGCCCGCAGGCGGGCGCAGGCTCAGGGGCAGCGCCGGGGCACGTAAGAGACCACGCGGTCAAGCAGGATATCCATCTCGGGCTTCAGAACGGGGTCGATGCAGGTCGCCACATAGGCGCGTGCGCGCTGCTTTATGGTGTTTGCGGCACGCAGGTTGATGGCCAGCATGTCGCTCTCCTCGATCAGGTCGGCCACGGTCATACGCCGCTGGAAGGCGGTCTGCGCCAGGGTGAAGGCCAGGCGGTCGGTCACGGTTTTCATTTCCGCGCGGCCAAAGGCCGACTGGCAGTTGGAAAGCTGCGCCTGAGCCTGCGCATAAAGCTGGATGAGCGGCAGCTTGCGGCTGCGATGAAAATGCTGCTGGTGCCATGTGCGCGCCCACATATGCTCGCGCTGCGCGGTCTCGAATTCATGCATGTCCGTGCTGTTATCGCAAACGAGCGCATGCACCGCGCGCGCCGCAAGCCACGCGGAGGCAAAATCAGGGTAGGCCTGGCCGTTCCACAAAGGCTCGGCCCCATGCGAACCGGTGGCAAACCGGAACGCCCGCTGCCCGTCCACACCATATAAAATGGAAATGGTGGGATCGCTCCGCGGGTCATGCCCCAGTATGAAGATGTGGCCGCCATCACCCGCATGCATGTAACGCTGCGCGGTAAAGACATCGAGCAGGCTTTCATCATCCACGCTGCGTTCGGCATGGTGCTTGACGTAGGTGAGGAACAGCGGGTTGTTCACCCCCGTGACCCCGCGCGGACAGAAATCAAACCGCCACCACCGCGACAGCTTGATGAGATGGAACGCCAGCGCATTGCGCAGCCGGGTCAGCGCGGGCGTGGCCTCGCCGCCGTCGCACAATGCCTGCACATCACGAAAGCGCCGGGCCAGCACATTGGCCTGCCGGGCAAAGGGATAATGGGGGTCAAGGTAATGCAGCAGCTGGTCGGGGGTGGAGTGGTCAAGGTGCCAGTCGGCCGTGCAGCCTGTTGTCTCGCTCATGGCATGATCCCTGCGGGAAAGGAAAGGGGCGGCATCGCCGGAACGTGGTGGCGATGCCGCATAAGTTTTCACGGCCCTGTGCTGGGAAATCGACGGTTGGGAAAACTGCCTGATAACGCCGTGAGTAAGTGAATTGATAATGCAAACGAATATCAATTGCAATACATAAACGGCAGGCATGAACCCTGCCACCCCCCATGCGTTGGGGGCGCAGGGGCGCTGACGCAGCACTTGCGGCAGCGCAGCGTTCATGTACGACCCGATGACAGACCACGGAGATCATGATGACAGACAAGGCAGTTGCAGCAGGTGCCGCCCATGTGCAGACCTATCTCGGCACGCCGACCGACCTCGCGCACGAGGCGGTGCGTGACATCGCGGCAGGGCTGAAGGCGGTCCTGGCCGATGTTTTCGCGCTTTATATCAAGACCAAGAACTTCCACTGGCATATGAGCGGCCGCCATTTCCGCGATTATCACCTGCTGCTGGATGAGCAGAGCAGCCAGATCTTCGCCATGACCGACCCCTTGGCCGAGCGCGCGCGCAAGATCGGTGGCAACACCCTGCATTCGGTGGGCGAGATCGCGCGCCTGACCAGGGTGGCCGATAACGATGCTGAATACGTGACCCCCGAGGACATGCTGTCTGAACTGCGCGAGGATAACCTTGCCCTGACCGCGCGCCTGCGCGCCGTGCATGCCGTGTGCGACGAAGGCAATGACGTGGCGACAGCCAGCCTGATTGAAAACTGGATTGATGAGACCGAGCGCCGCACATGGTTCCTGTTCGAATCAACCCGCCCGGCCTTTGGCGCGAATAGCTGACGGGCCTGCGCCCCGTATTGCGTGGCAGGCGGTGCCGGCAGGCACGGCCTGCCTGCGGCCAGAGCAAATCCGGGATTACCGGTATCCCTGATGGCGCAGGCACATGCTCCCGGATCGCTGGTTTATCGACAGTACACAGCCGAACTGGCTGGCGTGCCGCCCTGGCCCTCCCTCCCCCGATCATCCTGCATGCATATCGCGCGATGACATCGCCCCCGGCTTCATGGCGCGCCACGAGCAGATGCGCCGAGGGGTCGCCCGTTATGGCAGGGTGTGGTGGCAGCTCATTGCATGACCATGCCACCTGACCGTAAATCTCTCATGACGGCCTGAAGGGCTGCAGGACACGGAATGGGAGAAGAAATGCCAAGGCTTGTCATCAGCTCGGACGGACCCGCGGCCATGCCCGCATGGCGCGCGGCCTTTGGGCACGTCGCCCCCGACCTGCCCCTTGCCGCATGGCATGACCCGGCGCTGAAAATCACGGCTGACGATTATGCGCTGGTATGGGACCCCACGGCAGATGATCTCACGCGCATGGGGGGCATGCGGGCCATCATCTGCACGGGGGCCGGGGTCAATCACCTGCTCGACAACCCGGCCTTTCCGCACCATGTGCCCCTCGTGCGCATGGGGGGCGAGCAGACAGCAGCCCTGATGGCCGATTACGTGTTGTGGGCGACACTCGGCCTGCTGCGTGAGGCGCGGACATGGGCGGTGCAGCAAAATGCGCATCACTGGCATAACCCGCGCACCAGCATGCGCACCAGCAGCCAGACCCGTGTTGGCATGATGGGCATGGGCCATCTGGGCGCCCATGTGGGCCGCGTGCTGCGGCAGGTCGGCTTTCAGGTTTCGGGCTGGCGGCGTTCGGCGCAGAGGGTGCCGGGCATCCGTACCTTTGCCGGGCCGGGAGGGCTGCCTGATTTTTTGCGCGAGGTGGATATTCTGGTCAACCTGCTGCCCAGCACGCCGCAGACGCGCGGCATGATCGATTACGCCCTGCTGGCGCAACTGCCGCGCGGGGCGGGGCTGGTCAATGTGGGGCGTGGCGACCATGTGGTGCAGGCCGACCTGCTCCGCGCGCTTGATGAGGGCGTGCTCGGCGGCGCGGTGCTTGATGTGGTGGAGCCCGAACCCCTGCCGCCCGATGATCCGTTATGGCGCCATGAGCGCGTGACCATTACCCCGCATGTGGCCTCCGAAGCCTCGCGGGAGGCACAGGCGCGTTATGTGGTGGAAGTGATCGGGCAGATGGAGCGTAACGAGCGGCCCGCCCTGCTGTACGACCCCCGGCGGGGATACTGAAGCCGCAGGCCAGAAAAAGATGGCCGGGAAATAACAAAAGATTCTGGGGCGCCTCCCCTTCCCCCGGAAAGGAGGCGTTCTCCTGAAACTATTCATGATGGCGAGCCGCCCTGCCGGGCCACATATTTCCACGGTTGACCCTTACGCCAATACGGGCTTTTTTAGATCAACACGGCAATGGATTCTGCCGGACCATGCTGGTCGAACCGCTGCCCGCAAGGGCGCTGATGATTCCTGCCCACTGCCTTTACGGCAACAAGGGGAGGAATCCGTGTAGCGTTTCGCACAGCCATGATCCACGGCCAGCCAGGCTGGCCTGCCAGTCCATCCTGAATGCCGGGTTTACCGAAATACCATGAATATTGCTGTATTGGCGCGGGCTGTGGCCCGCCAGTCCGGGGGCCTGCTCAAATGGGCCAGCCTGCTGCTGCCCATGGCGGCCTGCGTGGGCACGTTGTGCGCCCTGTTCCTGTGGCTGCTCGACCGGGCGGCGCAGACACGCCTGCTGCACCCGTGGCTGCTTTACGCCCTGCCGGTGGCGGGTGTTGCCGTGGGGCTGCTCTATCACGTTTTTGGTCGCGCGGCGGAAGGAGGCAACAACCTAATCGTGGACCAGATTCACGAACCCGGCGGCGGCGTGCCGCTGCGCATGGCACCGCTGGTGCTGGTGGGCACGGTGGTCAGCCACCTGTTCGGGGCATCGGTGGGGCGTGAAGGCACGGCGGTGCAGATGGGCGGCAGCATTGCCAGCGCGGTGGGCCGCGCATGGCGCCTGACCAACCCGTATGAAATCCGGGTCCTGCTCATGTCCGGCATTGCGGCGGGGTTTTCCGCCGTGTTCGGCACGCCGGTGGCGGGTGCGGTGTTCGGCATGGAAGTGATCCGGGTCGGGCGCATCGATTATGATGCCCTGGTGCCCGTAGCCGTAAGCGCCATCCTGGCAGACTGGACATGCCATGCATGGGGCATGGAACATGTACCCTATCATCTGGCCTTTCAGGGCTATGCGGGGGTGGATGGGCATTTTTTCCATGCCGACCTTCTGCTTTTGGGCAAGGTCATGGTGGCGGCGGTCGCCTTCGGGCTGGCCAGCCTGGTATTTGCGGAATCAGTGCACCGGCTGGCAGGTTACCTGCGCCAGCTCTGCCCGATTGCATGGCTGCGGCCCGCACTGGGCGGCATCGCGACCATAGCGCTGGTATGGCTGTGCGGCTCGCGTGACTATCTGGGGCTGGGCATTGTGGCACCCGAGGCGGGCGGCGCATCGATTACCGATTTTTTTGGTAGCGGGCATTATCCGCTGGCATGGGCATGGAAGCTGGTCTTTACGGTGGTCGTGCTGGCCACGGGCTTCAAGGGGGGCGAGGTCACGCCGCTCTTCTTCATCGGGGCGGGTCTGGGCAATGCGCTGGCCCCGTTGCTGCACGCCCCGGCGGACCTGCTGGCGGGGGTGGGGTTTGTCGCGGTCTTTGCGGGGGCTGCCAATACGCCGCTGGCCTGCATGCTCATGGGGGTGGAACTGTTCGGCACGGCGGATATCGTCTATTTCGCCACGGGCTGTTTCGTGGCCTATATGTGCTCGGGCCATTCGGGCATTTACCTGTCCCAGCGCGTCGCGGTGCCCAAGCGGCATGAGGCAGGCAGTATGACTGGCCTGGCGCTGCGCCAGGCACGGCTTGGGCGGCCTCCGGGCGGGCAGTCATGAACAGGATCATGAACATGAACATGAACACGATGCGCGGCCTCCTCTCCATCGGGCTGGGCCTGCTGGCCATGCTGCGCCCGGCCTGTGGCGCGCCTGCCATGCCCGGCCCCTCTGCCGCCGAAAAACGGATCATCGACCAGCATATCGGCCGGATTGCCGACCCCGCCACGCGCCGCGCCGTGCAGGAGCAGGACATGGCGTGGCAGATGACCACTTTCCTGTGCCAGGATGCCGCGCGGGCGGTGCTGGTGCGCATGGGTGGCCTGCCGCACCGTTTTTTCCTGCAGGATGCGGCAACTGGCAGCCAGGTCGTGACCAGTGCTGCGCTGGTATCAGGCCGGGGGCAGTTTTTGCGGGCCGGAAACGCAATTCAGTGGGTGGGTTTTACGTGGAACTGCCATCTTGATCCCGACACCGGGCATGTGCTGCGTTTTGATGCACAACCCACCGGACCGATAAGGCCCGGCCCATGAACCGTCATCATGCCGCCCTACTGGCCGCCATGCTGGTGGGCCTGTCAGCACATGCACAGGCGCGCGCCCTGCCAGCCTGCACGGCCCGGCATATGACCATGACCCTTGATGATGGGCAGGGCGCGTTCAATGGCATGATGCACAGCGGCACATGGCTTGTGCTGCGCAACAAGGGGGCGCGGGCCTGTTCCCTTGCCAGCATGGGGTCGCTCTCGTTCGAAGATGGCCGGAACCATTCCATTCCCGTGACATGGCAGCAGGCCGTGCCGCCACCTGCCATCGCACTGCCTGCGGGTGGCGAGGTGACAACGGCCCTCCGCTGGGTCTCGGGCGATGTGTTCGACCCTGGCGCGTGCATCACGCCCGCAACGCTCGTGCTGACCCTGCGGCATGGGCGGGTGCGGCATGCTTTTGCCCATGCCCTATGCGCTCCGGCCCAGCGCCCCCGATGCTTGAGCAGCAACCATGGACCGTGGGGCCGCCGGGACAGGGTCAGGCTCACGGCTCATTTCCCGAGCCAGAAGCCCATCCGCACTCGTAAAGTCACTGATCGGCCCTGCAGGGATTGCGCCGCTGCCCATCATTTCCCCCACAGGCTCAATATCCTGCGGGGGGGGGCACGTTACAAGAACCGTCACGGTTTATTCAAAATACACCCTGTTAAATTCGGAACATTAACATATGAGTGTTATTTAAAAGACCCGTTGATGGAAATTGTTATTTACTGGGCCGTATAGCCGCCATCAATAACCAGTTCGCTGCCGGTCATGAACTTTGATTCGTCCGATGCAAGGAACACGATACCGTAGGCAATGTCATCGGGCTCGCCCAGGTGGCCCAGCGGGTGCAGGTCAACCAGCTTCTGCCGGGCGGCAAGCTGGTCCGGGGTCGCGGCGGTCAGGCCCTGCACCATGGGGGTCCAGATATAGCCGGGATGAACGGAGTTGACGCGGATCTTGTAGCCCGATTTAGCGCAGTGCAGCGCGGCTGATTTGGTAAAAAGCCGCACGCCGCCCTTGCTGGCATTATAGGCCGCAAGCGTGGGGTCACCCACCAGCCCCTCGATGGAGGACAGGTTGATGATCGATCCGCCGCCATGCGGCTTCATGGCCTCGATGGCGTAGCGCGTGCCTAAAAACACACCATCGAGATTGACCGACTGCACGCGCCGCCACTCCTCAAGGCTGGTCTGCTCAACCGTGCCGGTATAGGCGATACCCGCATTGTTGACCGCAATGTCCAGCCGCCCGAAACGGGCCTGCACGGCGGCCATGGCCTGCTGCCAGCTTGCCTCCTCGGTTACGTTGAGTGTCGTGAACATTGCCTCGCCACCCGCGGCTTCAATTTCGGCCACCACGGCCTCGCCTTCGGTTTCCTTGAGGTCGCCAATGATAACCTTTGCCCCCTCGCGGGCCAGAAGCTGGGCGGTGGCCCGGCCAATGCCAAGTGCTGCCCCGCTGACAAGGGCGACTTTTCCCGATACGCGTCCCATGAATACTCTCCTGCTTCGATGAACCCGTGCGCAGGCGCCGCAGAAATCGAACCGCCCTGGCCGCCAGGTTTTTCTTACCCTGCCGTATCTGCCCTTACGCCTCAATGATACGCGTCAGGCTCCTTTAAATATGAACGATGCCCTGAACAGCCAGCCCAAAAGAATGCCGCCTTTTTTTGAAAAAGGCGGCATCATGAAACTTTCATACTTATGATGGCAGGCCTGCCCAGGCATTACCCCTCGCCATGGGCAATGGCCATGAGCGCCTTGCCAAGCTCCGTCTTGATCATGCGCTTGGCATAGGCTTCAAGCCCTGCGGCATCAATGAACCCCATGCGAAAGGCCACCTCATGCGGCGAGCCTACCAGCAGCCCCTGGCGGGACTGGATGGTCTGCACGAACTGCCCGGCCTGCATCAGGCTGTCGGGCATGCCGGCATCAAGCCACGCACAGCCGCGACCGAGGCGCTGCACATGCAGCTCATCCGATTGCAGGTAAAGGCGATTGAGGTCGGTAATTTCCAGTTCGCCACGCGGCGAGGGCTTGAGGCTGCGCGCATACTCACGTACCCGGCCATCATAGAAATACAGCCCTGTTACTGCCCAGTTTGACTTGGGTTCGGTGGGTTTTTCAACAATATCGATTGCATGCCCGTCCTCGCCAAAACTCACCACGCCATAACGCTCGGGGTCACGCACCTGATAGGCAAAGACGGTGGCCCCGCTTGGCCGGGTGGCGGCGGCACGCATCTGCTTGCCCAGATGGTCGGCAAAGATCAGGTTATCACCCAGAATAAGCCCGCACGGCGAATCATCCAGCCAGTCATCGGCAATGACAAAAGCCTGGGCAATGCCATCGGGCGTGGGCTGCTCGCGGTAGGTGAAGGTGACCCCCATATCCGCGCCATCGCCCAGCAGGCGGCGGAACAGCGGCAGGTCGGCCGGGGTGGAAATGATCATGATATCGCGTATCCCCGCCAGCATGAGCGTGGAAAGCGGGTAGAAGATCATCGGCTTGTCATAGACCGGCAGCAACTGCTTGCTTACCGCCAGCGTCATGGGGTGCAGGCGCGTGCCCGATCCGCCTGCCAGAAGAATGCCCTTGGTCGGCTTTGCGCTACCGTGTCCGCTCATGCTGCTGTTCCCATCTTGTCACCTGTCTGCCCAAGGCGCTGGCCATCGTAGCGGGCGGCGCGGATGCCCTCCCACCAGGCGCGGTTATCGAGGTACCACTGCACCGTGCGGCGGATACCGTGCTCAAAATCATGCTTCGCCCGCCACTCAAGCGCCTGCTCGGCATGGGTGGGGTCGATCTCGTAACGGAAGTCATGGCCCGGGCGGTCATGCACATGCCGGATCAGGCGCGCATGCGGGCCGGCAAGGTCGGGGCGCAGTTCATCAAGAATGGTGCAGATCGCTTCGACCACCTGCATGTTGGTACGGGGCTGGCGGGCGCCGATGGCATAGGTCTCGCCAGGCTGGCCGCGCTCGACCGCGCGGACCAGCGCTTCGGCATGGTCCTCGACAAACAGCCAGTCGCGCACGTTCTGCCCGCTGCCATAAACCGGCAGTTCACGCCCTTCGATGGCGTTGATGGTCACCAGCGGGATCAGTTTTTCGGGGAAGTGCCACGGGCCATAATTGTTCGTGGTGTTGGTGACAAAGGTGGGCAGGCCATAGGTATGGTACCATGCCCGCACCAGATGGTCGGATGACGCCTTGGAGGCGGAATACGGGCTGCGCGGGTCGTAGGGCGTATGCTCGTTGAACGGCGGGTCACCCATCTCGAGCGCGCCAAAGACTTCATCGGTCGAGATGTGGTGAAAGCGGAAGGCCTTGCGGCGGGCCTCGTCCTGCTTCACCCACCACCGCCTTGCTGCCTCGAGCAGGGTATAGGTGCCCACGATGTTCGTGCTGACAAACGTGCCCGGCCCATCAATGGAGCGGTCGACATGACTTTCGGCGGCAAGGTGCATGACCGCATCGGGCGCGAACTGTTCGAACACCCGGTCCATGGCCTGATGGTCGGTAATATTGGCGACTTCCAGCCGGTAACGACCGCTGTCGGCGGCATCTTCCGTTGCCTTTATACTTGCGGCATAGGTCAGGGCATCCACATTGAGGATCTCATGCGTGGTGTGCCGGACCAGATGCCGCACGACTGCCGAACCGATAAATCCGCAGCCTCCCGTTATCAATATACGCATTGCCTATTCCTTTTCCTTGCCGCGAGCGCTGGTGCGGGCACCGCGCGCGACAGGCCAATTATTTCGCGTGGACATACCAGATGAAAATATTGGCAATCATATCAAAACCATCATAACTTAACGCCGTAGTTAAAGATGCCTATATGTCATAAATATGAACAAACTTTCTTCGCCTGTTCAGATTTTGACCGCATGCCCGATCAGGCCATATGCCGTGCGGCCACCATCGCATCACGCGCATCGATGCGCTGCATGATGCGCCGCCCAAGGCGCTGCGATGGCCGCTCGACCAGATGGTAACAGACCACGCCCACCAGCAGGCACAGCGCGAAAATGGCCACCACCGCCACAAGCCCCGCGGCAAGGTCCAGCTGCCGCAGCCACGGCCCCATGCACCAGGCCAGGATGCCGATGATGAGGTAATGCGTCAGGTAAAACGAAAATGATATGCGCCCCAGCCACACCACCGGCGCCGAGGCCAGCACGGCATTGACCACGCCGCGCTGGTAGGCGAGGCCGAACACCAGCGCAGTAAACCCGAACACGTCACACACCGGCACGACCGGAAAGAACAGGGTCAGGGCAATGAACCCCACGGCCCCCAGCGTAAGGGCCGCCGCATAACGCTCCGTGCTGTCAGGTGCGAGGTGATAGACGCGGTACAGCACGACCCCGGCTGCAAAACAGAAGAACATGCGAATGGCGCCAAACGTGCCCGTGGGGTTGTTGTTGGCATGGTGGGCGGCAAACAGGATCACCACCAGTGCGGCCAGGCTTGCCACGCACAGGGCCACGGCACTGCGCACGGATGTGATGCGCATCGCCATCATGGCCAGCATGGGGAACAGGATATAGCCCAGCACTTCCGCGCTCAGCGTCCATGATACGATATTCCACTCACCCAGTTTCAGCACCGTCCAGCTCTGCACCAGCAGCAGCGTCTGTACAAAGCCGGGCCAGGACAGGTTATGCACCCTGTAGGCAAAGGCGGGGTCGGTATAGGCGCGCTGCATGGCCACGTAACCTGGCGCAAACAGCACCAGTGGCACGATGGCCAGCAGCACGACCGTATTGAGTGGATAGACGCGGAAGAAACGGACAATAAAAAAATCCCGTATCACGCGCCATGTCGGCATGCGGAACTGCGCCTCATGCACATGCATGAGAATGAAGCCCGACAGAACGAAGAACAGGTCAACGCCCCGAAAGCCGTTGAACAGGAAAAGCGACCGCAACAGCCATGGCATATGCAGTATATCGGCAGCCAGACCATAGAAATGGGTGGTGAAAACCCATAGCGCCGCAACACCACGCACTCCTGTCAGGCTGGGGATGGAACGGGCCCTGGGCATGTGATTCCCCCTTCAGAGATTGCCTGAACAACAACTCATAAACATAAAAACAATAAAAGTTTCCGGATGCCGCCTTTATATTACAATAAAACGACACACCCTGAAGCCATCTGGCACAGACTTCACCAAAAACTGACTTATGCTGATGCGATGCTTCCGGGCTCCTTGCGCGGCAAGCCCGGAAGCACCCTGCACGGACTAGAAGAACCGCTCTTCAATCGTCACGACATCACCGGGCAGCAGCACCGTCTCGCGTGAGATGCGGCCTTCATGCGCGGGGGTATCGAGGTCTTCATGGCGCACATCGGTCGCATGCCCGGTCACGGCGCGGTAGGTAAAGCCGCCCGCAAGGGCCACGGCGGTGAGCATGGTCATGCCCGGCTGGTAGGGATACTGGCCGGGATGATTGACCTCGCCAAGGATGTAGATCGGCCTGTACTGCGCAATCTCGACCGAAACGCTGGGCTGGTACAGAATCCCCTTCTTGGCCAGGTCGGCGGCAATGCGCTGCGCCAGCGCCCCTGGCGCCGAGCCCGATGCCGGCACGGCGCCGAGCAGCGGAAAGTCGATATTGCCGTTGTCACTCACCGTAAAAGTATTGCTCAACTGCGGGTCATTATAGGTGATGACACGCACCTGGTCGCCCGGCCCGAGGTGATAGGCCCGGCCATCCACCGGGGCAAAGGACTGTTCCTGCCCCGATGCGCATGAGCCGAGCGCCAGCAGGGCCGTGGCACCGATTGCGTGCAGTATTCCAGGCCGACACGTTTTCCGTATCATTGCAAACATGGCCACTCCCAAATCATTCAATGCTGTTTTCCTCTTTCCGGGTGGGGCCATGTGGCCCCTTAGCCGGAGATGGAAAAACCCAATAGTACCGTATTGCTCGTAAACGTCGAAAGACGCCCCGGGATGTTCAGGTAATTCACGTTTCCGCCCGATGTGGCGTTATTGACATAGTTATAGGTAAGTGAGGCACGCACATGGCGATCGATGTTCCAGAACACCGTTCCGCCAAAATGAATCTGTTTTTGCAGGCGGCTGCCCTCAAGGCTCGCCACGGCCGAGCCCTCCGTCTGCTGGCTGGACTGCGAGCTGCTTTCCCCGAACTCGCCATAGGCGCGCACGAACACATTGTGCCGCAGTTCATGGTCCCATTGCAGCCGCACGTCGGTAATGACCTGGTTGCGGGCGAAAGGCGTTTCGGGGTCGCTGATATGGCGGGCCGCGGTCAGGGTCACGGTATCGATACGGCGCGGCATCCACGCCACGTTGGCCTCGAAGGTAGGCGTGCTGACCGAGGGGCTATAGCCATTCTTGAAGCTGCGCGTCTCGCCACCGACAAGCAGCCGGTACTGCCACACCTGCCCGCGGCGGAAGTCAACACCCACAAACCCCGCCCCATCGGCGTAGTTGTTGGTCGAGGCCTGGACCGCCTGGTCGAACTGCGCGGCCGATCCGCGCAGCACGGCAACAAGCGCATCCCCGCGCGAGAACTCGTAGCGCGAGGTCAGCGATCCGGTCTCGACCTTGTGGCTGATTGAATCGTAATCGATCGAAATCGGCCCCGGCGCCGTGCCGAACGAGAAATCCTGATAGTCGAATGCCGGGATCAGGCTGAAGCGCCCGAACACCTTGGTATAGCTCAGCCGCCCGTCATTGACCTGGTAGGGCACGGGATAGACCACCCCGTACACACCCAGATTGGTGGCCGAAAGGTGGTACTGATAGTGCGAGAACGCAGCGCTGAGCGTGTCATGGCCCAGGTTGAGCGACCCGCCGATACTGCCATGCCAGTTGGTGTAGCTGGCGATGGACTGGGTAGGGTAGCGGTGGTCATCCATCCCCACCGAGGCCCCAAGCGCATGCCGCCGCCAGCGTGAACTGGCGCTGACATTGGCCGATGTCTGCACCGCCGGGCTGCCGGAGCCGGGAATGCCCAGCGTATTGGTGTTGTAACCCACGTTCTCTGATGCGCTGGGCCTGAGCAGCCAGCTCCCCATGCCGATGCCATCGCTCTGCTGGCCCATCATCTGGTGGGTCACGACCGAGCCGGTCAGGTCGGTGGAATAACCCGGCACATCGGAGGGAAAAAGCTGCTGGATCAGCTGGGCATGGGCCGCATGCGCATGCAGCCCCACCCCCAGCGCCACCATGCTCCCCACCGACCCATACCGCAGGCCACGCCGCACCCCGCCGCGACCACGCAACCGCACTACCTTCATACCCTGCCCTAACCTAACCTGTAATCGTAACGCGGGGCTTGCCCCCAGCGCGTGGCACCAACCGGTGCACCATGTCATGCAGCCCGGGGTCCAGCCGGTAGGCGGCGAAGGCCATTGCCAGCCCCACCACAACGGCAGCCCCCGCCGAGACCAGCAGGGTCATGGGAACCAGCAGACTCACAATCAATGCCCCTGTCATAATCATCATACCTGGCACAAGGCGCCAAGTCTGCCGTGACAGGCAATCCGACAACAGATAAAGTGCAACTAAATTAATCGTGACCCGCAGGGTCCATGCCGCTGCGGCGCCGGGCAGCCCCCACCATTTGATGAACAGCCACAATACGCAAAAGAACGGCAGGATCTCGACCATTGACACCTTGGCCGTGATATGCGGCCGCCCCTGCCCCTGCAAAAGCCCGTAAGGCAGGAAGGCAATGCCGTTGGTCCAGGCGCCAAACATCAGGATCTCGGCCACCGGACGCGACACATCGGCAAAATTGCCACCCACCCACATGTGCAGGAACGCGCCCGAGAACACGATGCCCGGCGCGCAGATCAGCCCGAAGCCATAGGTGAGCGAGGAGGTGGCCCTGCGCGTCAGGTCAACCGCCTCGCCACGCTCGGCGCGGGACAGGCGCGGGAACAGCGTGCGGGCCAGGGCGGTCGCCACAACCTGCGAGCGCATGGCCAGGTTCATCGGCACGGTGTACTGTCCCACCGATGTCACACCCAGCGTGGCGCCGATGATAAGCTGGTTGGAGGTATCAAGCAGCGGGTTGATCAGGCTCGATATGCTGACCCACGAGCCATAGCCCAGCAGGCGCTTGAGCCATGTCACGTCAAAGTCGAGCGGGCGGATGGGCCATTCCAGCGCCATCACCACGCAGTAGGAGAGCATGATCATGCCCAGCCGTGACAGCACGATCGAGGGCAGCACAACCGTAAGCTGTGGCCCCCATATATGGATACAGATCAGCGGGATGATCTGCCCCGCCATGGTGGTGGAGGAGTTGAGCATGTTGGAGAGCAGGAAGCGCTCGCGCGATTCCATCGCCCCCGTGGCCACGCCATTGATCATGCCCAGCGGCAGCATCACCGCCATCCACGGATAGGCATGCCGTGTCTCGGCCATCAGGTCGGATGGTATGCGCACGAAGTGCAATAGCACCATGTCGCCAATGGGGTACAGGATCAGCCCGCCCAGCGCGCCCAGCCCCAGATTGCTGTAAAACGCGGTCATGAGCACGGGCGAGCGCTCGCGTGAGGTCGCGTGCCCCAGCTGCGCCAGCGCATTGGCCGAGGCGCGCGACAGCCCGAAATCAAGAAACCCCAGATACCCCAGCAGGATCCATGAAATGGCGACAATGCCGTACCGGTCCGTGCCGATCAGGTGCAGGTAGAACGGCACCGTGCCCAGCGAGACGACAATGGGGAAGATGGAGCCAAAGACATTGAACAGGAAATTGGTGGAAAACTTGCTCCTGGCCATCACTCCGCCCCTGCCGCAACCATGTTGGCCCCGGGGCGCGCATGGCCCAGGACCTGCTGGTACAGCTGCGCGTATTCATGCGCCACGCTGTGCCAGTCATACCGGCTGGCCACGTCCATGTTGCGCGCCCGCAGGGCATCCGCCGTCTCGGGCAGGGCGGCGGCCATGTCCTCGGCCTCCCGCGCGCCGGGGGCGAGGTTGTCGGGGTCCACCATCACCCCTGCCGCACCCTGCTGCATGAGCCGGGCAAAGGGGGTGATGTTGCTCAGGATGGGCACAAGCCCCGCCGACATGGCCTCCACCGCCGCAAGGCCAAAGCCTTCATGCGCCGACAGGCAGCCAAAGAAGCTGGCCTCCCCCATCAGGTCGCGCAGTTCGGCGTCCGACGGGCCGGGCACGATGCGCAGGCTGTCCTCTATGCCGCAGGCGCGGGCCTGCTGGCGCAGGTCCTCTGCCGTGAGGTTGGAATCCTGCCCCGCCACGATCACTTTCCAGCCGGGGTTATAGGCACGCAGCAGGGCCACAAGCTGGAACAGGAGCTTGAGGCGCTTGTGCACTGCAAAGCGGCCAAAGGCGAGGATGGTGCGGTTGGGCGTGCGCGACGCCGCATCACGGAAGCGGGTCTGGTTGATGCCGTTCTCGATGGTAAGCAGGCGGCCCGCCGCCACATGACGGAACAAGTCGGCGTCGCTGTAGCTGCACGCCACGATCTTTTCATACGCCCGCACCGAGATGGGGGTGATGGTGCGGAACCAGATTTCCTTGATGCGCCTGAGCGCGCCGGTATGAAAAAAGCCGCCATGGGTCGAGGCGATCATGGTCTTGCGGTGCAGCGGCCATGTCCAGGCCAGGAAATCGAAAAAGAAGTCGATCGCGTGCACGTGCAGCAGGTCAAACCCGCCAATATGCCGCAGCACCTGCGGCGCCAGCGGGTATTTGGTCGAACCCCGCCACGCCAGGCGGGTGACGGGTATGCCATCGACCACATCGCGGTGCGGCAGCCTGCCGGGGCGGCCGAACACGGTGTCAAGCGTCAGCACCTCGGCATCGATGCCCAGCTTCTGGCGCTGGCTGCTGGCAAGGTTGAGCAGGGAGTCTTCCAGCCCACCGACCGAAGGGCTGAACTGGCGGCAGATATGCAGGACTTTCAATGTTTCATCCCCCCGTTTTTTACTGTTCATCAAAACGGCTCAGGATCCTGATATCCCTGTTGCCGTAACTGTAGCCCATCACGTCCATCGCGTTATCCTCCACCATGGTGGCCACCACGCCGGCAAGGTGCGCGCCACAGGCTTCAAGCCGCTCCAGGCAGGCCATGACGGCACGCTGGGCCGTGCTCTTCCACCGGCATACGAAAATCACCTGATCGGCCATGTTCGCATGCACCAGCGCATCGCTCAGCCCCAGCAGCGGCGGGCAGTCGATGATGATGAGTTCGTACGAATGCTTGAGCTCGACCAGCATCGCGCGCAGGCGGCGGATCTCGACGGGGCTGAAGGCGTGCTCGATGGTGCGCCCTGCCGGGATGTAGTCAAACCCGGCCTCGGGGTCGGTGCGGATCGCGTCCGCCACCCGCGTGCCTGTCGTGACCAGGTCGCTCATGCCCAGCGAGGGGCGGCCCGTGGTGCCATCGGTCAGGTAATGGTCGAGCATGCCACGCCGGTGGTCGGCATCGATCACCAGCACTTTCTGCCCGCCACGCCTTGCCACGGTGGCCATCCACAGCGCCAGCGTGCTCTTGCCTTCCTCCGGCCCGGCGGAGGTAATGGCAAGGCAGAGCGGCTGGCCGCCCTCATGCACCCGCATGGAAAGCTGCATGACCAGGCTGCGCACGGCCTCGGTTGCGCGGGAATAGGGATGGTCGAGCACATGGCGGCGCACGGTCTGCTCGCTGCGCCCGCCCACCTTGGGCACCACGGCCAGCAGCGGCAGCGGAATGGCGGCACGCAGGCGCTCGATCTCGGTAAAGCCCGCCGTGAAGTAATCGCGCAGCAGCACCGCACCCGCACCCGCGGCAAGGGCCACGGCAATCAGGCCAATGCCAAGTTTCTTGCGGTTGGGGAAGCTGGGCACATCCGGTGCCGAGGCATGCGACACCATGGCGATGGGCGGCTGCAGCAGGGCGGCGCGGTCCACCACTTCCTTGGCGTGCTCGAGGAAGGTTTCATACACCGTGCGCGCGCTCTGCGCCTCCTGGTCGAGCGTGCGGTATTCCGCCTGCGGGCCGCTCTGGCCACCTGCCTTCTGGCGCAGCAGGTCAAGGTTTTCGTTCAGGCGGTCCACCTCGGCGCGGGCGGAGATCTGGTCCTCGCGGATGGTGTTCAGCGCAGCCTGCGTCTCGGCGGCAAGGCTGGCTTTTGTGGTTGCGATCTGCTGGTCAAGCGCGCGCAGGCGGGGGTGCTGGGGGCCGTAGGTGGCCGCCTCCTCCTGGCGCGTGCTTTCAAGCTGCATGAGCGAATTGGCGGTAGCCACCAGGATCGGCTCCTGCGACAGGGCGACGGCGGCGCGCGCATCGCCCCGGGCGGCTGCATCCTTCAGGGCATCGGCACGGGCCTGGGCTGCGGCAAGGCGACCCTGCGCCTGGCTGAGATTGGAGGCCGTATCGGCAATCTGGCGCTCGATCAGGGGGCTGGAGGTGCTGCCCTCGTTCGTATTGGTCAGGCCGTGGGCATTATCAAAGGCGTTGGCCTTCTGCACCGCGTCGAGCCAGCGCTGGCGCAGGGCGGCGGTGCGGCTGTCTAGCCACGCGGCCACGCGGTTGATGTCCGCCGTCTGGCGCGCGAGCGCAATGCGCTGGTAGTTGGTCACCACCGCATCGGCCAGCGCCGCGGCGCGTACCGGGTCGCCATCGACCACGCTGATGTCAAGGATCTGGGTGCGCGGCTCGGGCGTGATGGTCAGGCTGTTGAGGAAAGCATCCTCCTCATGCATGCGCTGCACCTGCGGGTCCACCGGTTTTGCCACATGGCACACGAAACCCAGCCCCATGTGGCACAGCCGGTCGCGCAGGCCGACATGGGCAGGCTGGGTGGGGGGCGGCAGCTGCGCCAGCACGGCGGCGGCCACATCGCGCGAGTGGATCATCGCAGCCTCCGTCGAGACCAGCTCATCATCCGGCGGCGCCTGGTTCTGCTGCTGGCCATTGGGCGCGAGGGGATCCTGCTGCGCATGGCCCGCCACCACGACCGTGGCCGTGGCCGTATAACGCGGCTTGAGCGAGAGCGTGACCGCGCCCCCTACCCCCACCACGCCAAGCACGGTCAGGGCAAACAGCATCCGGTGCCGCAGGAAGGCGCGGCATGTCTGGCGAATGACGAGGCCGACATCCTGTGCGGTCCATGACATTGAAGGGTTCCGTCCCTGTATGGAAACATAATTCATGCTGCTTACCCGGCGAGTTTCCGTGAGAGGGGGGAGGCTGCCCGCAGGCGGAGCCTGCGCTGCAGGTAGACCAGGACATAAAAGCCGAACACCGGCAGCCCCAGCACGTAACGCCGCCACAGCCTGCGCGGCTCGCGCATCAGGCGCACCAGCCATTCCAGCCCCATATTGGCCACCCATCGCGGCGGCCGGCTCACCCGGCCCGCCGCGTGGTCAACCAGTGCGCCCGCCGTGATGAACACGCCGGTGGGCAGGTGGTCGATATTGTCGCGCAGCCAGATTTCCTGCCGGGGCATGCCCATGGTCAGCAGGATGATGTCAGGCTTGCTCGCCAGCAGGCGCCCGAGCAGCTGCGTGGACTCGCGCGAGCCGGGGGTTAGGTCAAAAAAACCATGCTGCGTGCCGGCCGTGCGCACGCCGTAGCGGGCAGAGAACGCCTGCGCCGCCGCATCGACCACGCCCGGCCTGCCTCCGATCCAGAACACCGAAGCCTCGGGGCCAAGGCGCTCGAGCACCGGGCCGATCCATTCCGGCGGCGTGGTGCGCGGCAGGCGGCGCCCGGTCAGCACGCGGGCGGCGAGCTGCACGCCCGCGCCATCGCAGAACGCGATATCCGCCCGGCGGAACAGCCCGCGCAGCCACGGATGTTTTTGGGATTCAACCGCCATGTGGGCATTGGCGTTGACGATGGCCATCTTGCGCCCGCCCTTTACGGCGTCGACCACGCGCGTGACAATTTCAGCGCGCGTGATGTCGAGCAGGGGCAGGCCCATGACATCGACAATGGCATCATCCAGTTTTATTTCCGTATTCGCGTTCATTTTGAATACACCGTTCATCATTATTGCAGTTCAGGAATTCAGAACGCATTCCGTGAGAAAATCTCGCGCTTGATGGTCAGGAAGATGATCTTCATATCCAGCCAGATCGACCAGGCACGTATGTATTCCAGGTCCAGCACCACGCGGCGGCGCAGGTCCTCGCGCGTGACAAGTTCGCCGCGCGAGCCGTTGATCTGCGCCCACCCGGTAATGCCGGGCTGCACACGGTGGCGGGCCACGTATTCTTCCATCGCCTCATGCAACAGCTGACCGCCCGCGCGGGTCTGGGGCGCATGCGGGCGGGGACCGACCAGCGACATCTCGCCACGCAGCACGTTGAAAAGCTGGGGCAGCTCATCAATGCTCAGCCGCCGGATCACACGGCCCACGCGCGTAACACGCGGGTCGGTGCGCGAAGTCTGCCGCGCAGCCCCGCTATCGGCCATGTCGGTATACATGGAGCGGAACTTGAACACGTTGAAATAACGGTTATTGAAGCCCTGGCGCGGCTGGCAGAACAGCACCGGCCCACGCGAATCCAGCTTGATGGCCAGCGCCACGAGGGCAAGGACGGGAGCGATCGCAATCAGGATCAGCACGCTGGCACTCAGGTCGAACGCGCGCTTTTCGAGCATGTCCCACTCGCTCAGGGGGCGGCGCTGCAAGACCGTGAGCGAAAACGGCCCGAAGCGCTCGACCGGCCAGAAGTGGCAGTCCTCCGTCATGAGCGTGGGCACGACATAAACATCGGCCAGTACGCCGCGCAGCCGCCACAGCACATCCATCACATGCTGCTGGCCGCCTTCAGCGGGGGGGAAGCTCATGATGACGGCATCAATGCCATCCTCGCGCCCGCGCTGCACGAGCTCATCAATCGTGCCGTCAACATTGCTGCCCTGGTCATCAAATATGCCAACAAGGCGGAACATGCGCTGCATGCGGGTATTGATGCGCGCGGCCATCTGGGTCGCCTCCGCGCCTGAACCGATAATCGCCACCTTGCGCGTCAGGCGATGGGCCATCGCCTCCGTATGCAGCACATAAGTGCCGATGATCCGTTCAGCCGCCAGCGCCACCACGACAAAGACCAGCCACTCGCCGCCCATCCGCATTGCAACGCCCACCGGCCAGGACAGCATGACCAGAATGGCGCAGAACACGATCAGGCCAAACACGACAGGAGGTGCCAGATAGCGGAGCTGGAAAGAAAGCCGGGTGATATCGGGAATGTCGAGCAATGGTACATTCTTGGGGAACAGGAAGAATGCGCCGCCTGCCATGACATTGGCCAGCAGGAGGGCGCCGGACAGTTCGGGCGTATCAAAAATGCGCTGCCAGGCGATGCAGGCCACCACGGCAAGGCACACGCACATCGTATCTGACAGCACCACCACCTGCGACACGACGGGATGGCGATAGGAAAAGCTGCTTTCACCTGCCCGGTGCATCAGGCGCAACCGCGAAGAGATGCCATCGACCCCCGTTGATAGCGACAGGTCGGATTCACCATTTTCCAAATGCCTGAGTGCCTCGCTCATTTTGAAACATCTCCTGTCAATGCGGGCCGCAGCCTGCCACCGGATACAGCTTCCCTTGCCATTCCCCGCATTACGCAACGCGGGCACCAAACACTCTTCACCTTTTTATTGTTTTTAAGACTTTCGGGACTCCATTTCCCGTAGCGGCATTATTCTGGGTATTTTAGGGCCAAAATATGTCATTGCCACAGTATGGAATCATGATTTAACCGTCACATCTAATTTATTAAAAAATTAACGATTTGATGGAACCGTTATTATACCGAAACGAATATTCTACACCCCCGGCATCACCCCTTCTCCAAGGGGCACTCATGGGCATCTGCCCCTGAGTGCCCCATGGCTGCCACGTTACTGCCGCCCGTATGTATCCTCGAAGCGGACGATATCGTCCTCCCCAAGGTATGGTCCGGACTGCACCTCGATCAGGGTCAGTGGAATGCGGCCGGGATTTTCCAGGCGGTGCATACAGCCTAACGGCAGATAGACACTTTCGTTTTCCTGCAACAGCAGATTTTCCGTATCTCGCGTGACCAGCGCCGTGCCGCTGACCACGACCCAGTGCTCGGCACGGTGGAAATGCTTCTGCAGCGAAAGTTTCTGCCCCGGATAGACCACGATGCGCTTGACCTGAAACCGCTCGCCCTGAATCAGCCCCTCGTAAAAACCCCAGGGCCGGTAACAGCGATTGTGAATTTCGGCTTCCGTCCGGCTCGCCTTTTTCAGCTGGGCCACAAGGGCCGAAACGTCCTGCGCGTAATCACGATGGATGGCGAGCACCGCATCGGTCGTGACAACCAGCACGATATCGGTCAGCCCCGCCACCGCCGTCAGCATGCCCTCGCTGCGCACGTAGCAGTTATGGGACTGCTCGAGCACCACGTCGCCCACGACCACGTTGCCGCCTGCATCCTTGTCGCCCAGTTCCCACAGCGCATTCCAGTTCCCCACATCCGACCAGCCAAGATCGGCGGGAATGACCAGCGCGCGGTCGGTGCGTTCCATCACGGCATAATCAATGCTGACACTCGGGCAGCGCAGGAAGGCTTCCTCATCAAGCCGGCAGAAGGTCAGGTCATGCTGGCTGCGGTCCAGGGCCGTGCGCACGTTTTCAAGCACCGCGGGCTCGTGCCGGGCCAGTTCGGCCAGCATGACCGAGGCAGGAGCCACGAACATGCCCGAATTCCACACATACCCCCCCTCGCGCAGCATTTCGGTCGCGCGCAGGTGATCCGGTTTTTCAATGAACCGTGTCACGCGGTACACGCCCTCATCAGGGCGGTCGGGGTGCACCGGCGCACCGGTGCGGATATAGCCATAGCCTGTCTCGGCCACGTCGGGCTTCATGCCGAAAGTGACGATATAGCCTTCACGCGCCACCTTCGCCGCTTTTTCCAGCACGGGGGCCAGGCGCTCGGGGTGGCGGAAGGCGGCATCGGCGGCCATGATCCACAGCAGGGTTTCGGGGTCATCCTGTGCGGCCATGAGGGCGGCGGCGGCAATGGCGGCCGCCGTGTTGCGCACGGCGGGTTCCAGGATGATGCGGCCGTTCTCGCAGCCATTCTCGCGCAGCTGTTCAGCCACGAGAAAGCGATGCGCCTGGTTGCACACCACGATGGGCGGCGCAAAGGCCTCGCCCGTGGCGCGTTGCAGGGTTTCACCGATCATGGTCTGATTCGAGGCCAGCGCCCAGAACTGCTTGGGGTGGCTGGCGCGCGAGACCGGCCACAGCCGCGTGCCCGTGCCACCCGAGAGCACGATGGGCGTGATGGGCGGCAAGGGGGTTTCAGGCCTGGGTACGGTTACATCCGTCGCTGTCATAAACGTCATGGATCGTGTCTCCGTCCTGCGGGTTTCATGTCACACCAGCCCACGGCCCCCGGTTGCGGGTGGCACAGGCACTGAGAGAAGGCGAACATTCGTGTGGTGAACGCACTAAGCCAGAATTTTTTTGTCAAGAATGTGGTGTGCAAACATATTTTTGTCGTGTTCATGCCCTTGTGTGTCACTGGCATGAAATATTCGGCACGCCGGAACCGACATGCCTTATTACTTTTTCATTGTTTCAAGCTGATTTGAAAAACGCTACACGCGGACCTGCGCATGAAGGCAGGTTCACAGACAGACCAGGGAGGTCCAGGTGCGAATTGCTATGATCGGTGGAGGCTACGTGGGGTTGGTCTCCGGTACATGTTTTGCAGAGTTCGGCACGGATGTTGCCATTGTTGAAACCAACCCCGACCGTCTGGCCGCCTTGCGTGAGGGGCGGATCCCGATTTACGAACCCGGCCTCGACCGCCTGGTGGCGGAAAACGTGGAGGCGGGGCGCCTGACATTTGGCGATGACATCGCCGCTGCCGTAAAGGGTGCCGATGCCGTGTTCGTGGCCGTGGGCACGCCCTCGCGCCGGGGCGATGGCCAGGCCGATACGAGTTACGTCTATGCCGCGGTCGAGCAGGTCGCGCGCGTGGCCGAGGGTTATACGCTGATCGTGACCAAATCGACCGTGCCGGTAGGCACCGGGCGCGAGATTGCCAAGATCGTGCACGCGACGCGGCCGGACCTTGATTTCGATGTGGCGTCGAATCCCGAGTTCCTGCGCGAGGGCAACGCCATTGTCGATTTCATGAAGCCTGACCGGGTCATTATCGGCACCGACCAGTCAAAGCCGGGCGGCACGGAGCGCGCACAGAACATCCTGCGCAAGCTCTACCGCCCGCTCTACCTGCTTGAGCGCCCCATTGTCTTTACCGGACTGGAAACGGCGGAGCTGATCAAATACGCCGCCAACTCCTTCCTGGCCATGAAGATCACCTTCATCAACGAGATCTCCGACCTGTGCGAGAAGGTGGGGGCTGATGTGAATGATGTCGCCCGCTCCATCGGGCTTGACGGGCGCATTGGCAAGAAGTTCCTCCACCCCAGCCCCGGCTTTGGTGGCTCGTGCTTCCCCAAGGATACGCGCGCGCTGACCGCCATCGGGCGCAACGCGGGCTCGCCCGTGCGGCTGATCGAGACGACGGTTGCCGTCAATGAACAGCGCATGAAGGCCATGGGCGAGCGCGTGATTGCGCTGGCGGGCGGTGATGTGAAGGGCCTGACGATTGGCGTGCTCGGCCTGACCTTCAAGCCCGAGACCGATGACATGCGCGAGGCGGCCTCGATTGTCGTGCTTGACCAGCTTGACAAGGGGGGCGCCAAAATCCGCGCCTTCGACCCCGCGGGCATGGAAACCGCGCGCCCCGTGCTGCCCCAGGCCGTGACCTACTGCAAGGATGCGCTCGATGCCGCCACGGGGGCGGATATTCTCGTGGTGCTGACCGAGTGGAATGAATTCCGCTCACTCTCCCCCGAGAAGCTCAAGGCCCGCATGACAGGCCGCAAGATTGCTGACCTGCGTAACATCTGGGATCCCGAGAGCCTGAAGGAAGCGGGCTTCGATTACATCTCGCTCGGGCGGCCGGACATGGTGCACACCGCCTGAAACACAATCCGGGCCATGCAGGTGCCTGCATGGCCCGGATCAGGCGAAATCAACAAAAAAACCAAGCAAGGAACGCAGGCCCTGCCTGAAACTCCTTGATGATTTCACGAATGGCAGAGGCGACGCCGCAGGGCCACGCCAACCTGGCGCATCATGGCAGGCAGGAAGGCCGGGCGGTCCATGATGCGCCGCATGATCGCCCCCACCGCGCCCGCGCGCAGGGCAACCGAGACGAAGTGTGAGTCATCAAGCCGCTGCAACCCCTCGGCACGCTGGCGCAGCAGGTCGACAAGCACGGGATCAGTGCTGATGCGCGGGTCACGCGCCAGCGCCAGCGCCATGTCGCGCATGTCACGATAGGCGATGACGGTGCGCGACATGCCGGAGGCCCGGCCACTCACGCTGCCCTGGCGCTGGGTATAAAGATAGGTGGGCTGGTCGATCAGGCACAGCCGCCCGCCCGCCAGCAGGAACGAGACCACCAGCAGGAAGTCCTCCCCATGCCGCACCTGCGGGTCGTAGCGCAGGCCATGGGCCTCGAGGAACGCACGCCGGAACATCGGCTTGAGCAGGCCCCAGTCAAAACCGGTGCCGCCTGAACGGTTATGGCGCACGTAATCACGCAGGTTTATGGTCTGGAGCGGCACCTGCCCTGCCCCCATTGCCCGGCCCGTCACCTGGCCTGCCATGGCATCGTAATAGCCCAGGTCATCGGCCACGGCATCACAGTCATCATGTGCCGCGCGCGCCATGAGCACTTCAAGCCGGTTGGGCGCAAAGGCGTCATCGCCATCAAGAAAGGCGACCCAGTCCCCCTTCGCCACGGCCAGGCCGGTATTGCGCGCGACCGACGGACCACCATTGGCAGGGGTGGACACGACACGGATGATGTCATGCGCGCGCGCCACCCGGCGCAGCAGGTCGGGCGTGCTGTCGGTGGAGCAGTCATCCACCACCACGATTTCAAGCGGCGGCTGCGTCTGCTCAAGCGCCGAATTGACGGCCCGCATGATGAAATCCTGCGCATTATACGCCGTGATGACCAGGGTGACGGACATGGGAGCGGTCATGAGGTGCGTCCTGTCATGCTATCGTAAATCTTCTCGAGCATGCCTGCCCAGTAGGACAGGTCATGGTGCTTCGCCACGAAAGCGGGCCCCGCTTCCGACATGCGCGTGGCAAGCGCATCATCACGCAGCAGCCGGATCAGGTAGGCGCTCAGCGCCGCGACATCGCCCTCGGCAAAGGCGAAGCCGGTCCTGCCATGCTCGATGCCCTCGGTGGCGCCACCACGGGCGGATGTGACCACCGGCACGCCGCAGGCCTGGGCCTCGAGCAGGACAAGGCCCATGCCCTCGGCATCGCCATTGGCCGCCGTGACGCTGGGCAGGCAGAACACCCGCGCCTGCGCCAGAAGCGGCTGCATCTGCGCTGCGGAATAGCGGCCATTGAACGTAATGCCCCCGATATCGGCCGCAAGGCCCGCCAGCATGTCGCGCTCCGGCCCGTCGCCTGCAATGAGCAGGCGGGCATCGGGCACCTGCGCGCGCACGCTGCGAAAGGCCTCGATCAGGTAGCGGCAGCCCTTTTTCTCCACCAGTCGGCCCGCGAACAGGATGACCGGCGCACGCTCGGCCACGGGCGGCCCGGCAGGGTGAAAGCGCGCAAGGTCGATGCCGATGGGGCAGACATGAATGCGCTGTTCGGGCAGCCCCGCGCGGATCGCCGCCTCGCGGATGCTGTGCGACACCGCGACGTAATTGACCTGCCTGATACTGGCCAGGTGCTTGAGCCTGCGCGGATAGGCCCGCCAGCGCTGCCCGCCGCCACCGCGCGCGAACCACTCCATGCGGGTGGTAATGTCCGATCCATGCAAGGTGACCAGCAACGGCACGCCCAGCGCATGCGCAAGCGGCCACGCCTCCACACCATCAAAGCCGAAATGGGCATGCACCAGCCGGGGCGCGAAGCCGCGGGCGAGGTTCAGCATGCCCGGCACGGGGCGTTCGAGCATGCGGGCGGCCATGCCGGTCAGGCGTTGCACGAATGTGGGCGGCCCGTCATGCAGCGCGCGCACGTCCATGCCATCAAGCGGCAGCTGGCCTATGGTGCGCTCGCCCAGCAGCACGGGCCGCCAGCGCCGCAGGCCACGCGCCTGATCGCGCACGAATGTCTCGGACAGGGGCAGGATCTGGGTGCGGTAGATCGCAACCGTTGGTGCGGTTGCATCCGCCATGACCGACCCCGCACCTGTCCCGGCCATACCGTTCATGCCGCCACGGCCTCGCCGGGGGCAGGACAGGCCTGGCCGCGATGGCACGCGCGGTCCGTGCGGGAGGATTCATGGCCAAAGCGGCGCACGAGCGGGGCGAGCAGCACGCCAAGCACCGCATCCTTCTGCATGGCGCGGGGGCCGAAGGTCCAGAACGAGCGCTCGCTATAGCCCCCCGCGCGCACCAGCCGCACGAAGGCGGCAATACGGCGCGGCAGGCTGGCGGAACACACCTCGGCGCGCGCGGTGTAAAGTGGCTCAAGCGCCCCCCACGCCCTTGCCGCGGTGCGCGCACGCATGCGCAGGCTTTCAGGCCATGAGGGGGTCAGGGCCAGATCGGCAAACAGGTTGCTGTCCTGCACCGTCATGCGCGCAAGGTAGCGGTAGGTATCGGCCCGGTCTTCCAGCCGGTAGCGCCAGCGGTCAAGAAAGGTGGGCTGCGTGCGCTTGCCCGAGCCCACCGTGTTGCCCCCGTGCAGGCGGTATTCGGTCAGTTCCTCATCAATATAGGCAATCGAGCCCACGCCTGACGCCACAAGGAAATAGAACAGGTCATGCCCCATTTCCTTGCCGGGATTGTAATGGTCGCGCATGCGCGGCCACAGGGCGCCGGCGGGCTTGAGCACGGCGCGGAAGGTCTGCATGTACCCGTAGGAAAAGCTCCACGGCTGCAGGGTCAGCGCCCGGGCCACCGGCGGCATGGGGGGCGTGGCATAGAAGGTGGAGATGGACCTGCGGTTTTCATCGACAAGGCGCGCGTTGTGATAGACCATCATCACATCGGGGTCCCTGACAAAGACCTCGCGCACGCGCGCGAGATTGTCGGGCTTCCAGTAATCATCCTGATCACAGAACGAGATCAGGTCGCCCGTGCTCAACGTGACCGCATGCATGAAATTGCCCTTGTAGCCCAGCCGCGTGGCATTGCGGTGCACCTGCACGGGAAAAGGCGCGTTACGGGCAAAATCGGCCACGATGTCGAGCGTTGCATCGGTTGAGCCATCATCGGTCACGATCAGTTCGGCAGGCAGGCAGGTCTGCGCTGCCAGGCTGTCGAGCTGTTCGCGGATATGGCTGGCGCCATTATAGGTGGCCATGACAACGGAAATACGGGGACCGGGATCACCTGCCTCACTCATGTTCTCGCTCTTTCCTGTGCTTGTGCAGGGGTCAGCCTGCGCTCAGACATGTGTGTCGGGATATGCTTCGGGTGTAAGGATGCGCTGCACGATCTCGGGCCAGCCATGGGCCTCGAGTTCGATCACATCCGATGAACGCAGGGCATCGGCAATGGCCTGGCCGATCGAATGCGCATCGCCCGGTCGGTAGCCATACCGGCCGGGCGTGTCATTGAGCGCGAAATCGGGGCAGACGGCGGGAATGCCGAACAGCGCGAACTGCCGCAGCTTGAGTGATGTATCGAGCAGGTAGCGCGGCGTGTTGGCATCACGGTAAGGCGCTACGCCAAAAGCTGCGTGCTGGAGGTAGGACAGCGTGCGCTCGAACGCCATCTCGGGGTGGATGATGATGTTGGGCGCATCCAGCCCTTCTGTCGCGCGCCCCGCGCCGATGATGTGAAAATCGATATCGGGCCGCAGCCGGGCCGCGATCTGGAAAAAGGTTTTGTCGAACAGCATCGAGCCGATCGAAACACAGCTTGTACGGCCGGGCGTATAGGGATCGGGATAGGTTCTGTCGGCAATGCTGCGGTCGATGCCATGCGGCGCGAACACGGCCGAACGCGCATGGGGCAGGCGCTCGAGCAGATAGCGCGAGGGCATGCGCACGGTGTCGATCATATCGAAATTACGCACGAAATCATTCTTGATGGTATCCGCACAGCCCACGACCTCAAGGTCATCGGACATCAGGTAGATAATGCGCGCACCCGGATTAAGTTTCCTGACATCGCGAATAAATATTGGCGCCATGCCCGATTCAATAAAAACCGTATCGGCGCGGCGTATCCACCGGCGCGCAATGGCGGGCAACATCTGCCGGTAAAGCCAGAACAGGCCACGCTCAAGGGGTGCAAGCGCCTTTTTGCGCATGTTGAAGGGGTGCCACTTCATGCGCCACAGGTAGCATTCCACGCCATCGACCGTTTCCACCCTATTGGCGCGGGGGGCGAGGTTGGCGCGCGTGTCGCCACGCCGCAGCGACAGGTCGCTCAACCCGATGGACAGGAAGGCCGTTGGCCCGCGACGCGCCATTTCCGCTGCGATAAAATGAATACTTGCCTTGCGCAGACTACGAAAATCATGAACGGAAATGAACAGCGACCGTGTCATGGAAGAATGTACTCCTGCCTTGCAACCATTTTTCAATGCTCCTGCACGCGCAACGACAGGCAGATCCGCCGGTTCATTGTGGCTGCGTGAACATATGCGAGAGCACCAGCGGCCCTTTTCACGCAGGCGCCAAATCCACCTGCACATTGCGGCAGGATCATGACATGATCGTGCCTTGAAAAAGGCGTCCGGACAAAGAATTGTGTAGGGATATTTCCCGTGTTTTCTACATTTATATTCTGATACGCTGTGCCCGCCATAGCAGAATCACTGTATTGCCTTGATCACACCATGCCGCTCATGCACCGGGGGAACCGACAATGTCGTCTGTGACAGAAACTTCGGGAACGGAACGACATTACCTGCACCAACTCACCTCCCTGCGCGGCGTCGCCTGCCTTGTGGTGCTGTTTGGCCATGCCATACAGGTTTTCCGTTACCACAGCCCGCAGCGCACGCCCGTGCAGGGTGGCGTGCATGACCTCATAACCTACGCCTTCAATGCGGAGGCGGCGGTGGTACTGTTTTTCGTGCTCAGCGGGTGCGTGCTCTCGCTGTCATTGCGCAAATACGCGCACATGACGCCGCGCATCGTGGGCAGCTTCTACATCAAGCGCATTTTCCGCATCTATCCGCTGCTGTGGTTTTCCATCGGGCTTGCCGTGCTGAGCATGGTGGTGGCCCGCGGGCTGGTGCCTGATGGCGTGTTCGTGGGCTGGCTGTCGCGCAACCTGCACACGCCGGTCTCGATGCGCAACACCATCGCCTCGCTTGCAGGCGTGTTCACCCGCTATAACGGCCCGATGTGGTCGCTGCGGGTCGAGCTCATGTACTCGGTCGTGTTTCCGCTCCTGTTCGTGCTGATGCGCGGGCGCACGGCGCGGGTGGTGACGCTGCTGGCGCTGGCCGCCATCGCAGCACTGCCGGTGCCGCACGAGGTCGGCACGGTGTTTGCCCTGTCGTTTGGCCTTGGCGCGCTGATCCCGCTGCTGCCGGGCACACTGGGCCGGTACCACGGATGGTATGCGCTGGCAGCCCTGGTGGTGCTGCTGTATGACCGTTACGCGCTGGCAGGGCTGCACCTGCCAGAGCGCATTGCCGACATGATCGAAACCCTGGCCGCCTTTGTCGTGATCCGCGACCTGTATGCCTCGGGGCGGCAGTACCGCATCCTGCTCAGCAAACCGGTCATCGTGGTGGGGGAACTGTCCTATGGCATCTACCTCATGCACCTGCCCATCATGCTGATCGTGTTCACGATCGCGGGCCACCGCATGGGCACGGCCACGCTGCTGGCCCACCCGTCGCTGACCCAGTTTACGCTTGGTGTCGTGACCGCCGTGCTGACCACGGCACTGGCCGGGCTGACCTACCGCGTGCTTGAACTGCCGCTGCACAATATCGGGCGCAGGCTGGGCCGCGCCGTGCTTGATGCTGCGCCCACCCGCCCCCTCCCCTCCACGCAGGATGCGGATACCCATGCCTCACGGATCTGATACCTTCTCCTTCCTGCCTGCCAGCGCGCCTGCTTTCCGGGCAGCACCCCGCATCGGTGCGCACGCGCCCGCCCTGTCGCGGGCCGATGGCATATCGTGGCTGGTGGTGGCGGGGGCGGTGTTCAACCTGGCGCTGTGCTTCATCAACACCCGGCATGTCGTCACCGTGCATAATTCGGAAATCGTGCTGTGCGAGCTGTTCATCATTTTCCTCGCCTTCCTTGAAGTGCGCAACACCATCTCGCCTGCCGTCGTGCGCATAACCGGGGTGATGGTGTGTTTCGAGGTTGGCGCGAAGCTCATCAATCCTGGCCTGGACATGAAGATCCTGCATGACCTGGCCATTGCCTATGTCTTCTACCAGCTTGGCACGCGCTCCACCCTGCGTTCGGGCGAGCGGACGATCTGGGTGATGATGGCGATCATCCTGGTCATCGGTTTTTTTGAGCTGATGTTCACCAACCTGTTCGGCATGGTGTTCGATGTCTGGACCTATTACGTGAACAAGGGCGTCATCGCCAGCACCACGGTCAATTACAGCAACACCAACCTCTTCATCAGCGGCAATCGCGGGGCTGCGGCGTCGCGCACGTTCTTCCAGTCCATCTTCGGCTCGCACCGCGTATCCTCCATCTTCCTCGAGCCGGATTCACTGGGCAATTTCTCGGCCATCGGGTTTGCGTGGTGCCTGAGCACCCATCTCGGCTCGCGGCTGCGCCATGCGTGCCTGTTCTTCCTCTCTGCCCTTTGCTTCGTGCTGGCGGATTCCCGCTTTGCCTCGGGCTGCACGGTGGCGATGGTGCTGTTGCGGCTGACCCCGCTTTACCGCTCGCGCTTCGTGGTATTCGCCATGCCGGTGGCGGTGATGCTGGGCCTGATGATCCAGGGCGCCAACCACGAGATGCCGGGCATCCTGCCCTCCATCATTGGTGATAATTTCTCGGGCCGCCTGCTGTTTTCAGGCCGGCTGCTTGACTACTGGAACCTGCCGCAATGGTTCGCGCTGGCCCCCTCGCAGGTCTATACGGCTGATACGGGCTATGCCTACATCATCAACAACCTTGGCCTGCCGCTGACCCTGTTCCTGCTGGCGCTGTTCACCATGCATCCCGCCCGCACCGAATCCGCCGTGTCGATGAAGGCGATGATCTCGCTTTATTTCTCGACCTCGCTGTGCATCGGGGCCTCGGTTTTCACCATCAAGACGGCAGCGCTGCTGTGGTTCCTGTACGGCACGACCAACAGTGTCGCGCCTGTGGCGGATACCGTGCGCCAGGTGCCCGAGCGCCTGAAATCCTTTCGCTTCAACCGCTTCTCCCCTTCAGCGGAGCATGTGACATGATCGCTTTCCCCTCTTCCCTGCGCTGGCCTGCATGGGCCATGGGCTGCATCGCGGGGGCCGGGCTGGCACTGGCCACCCCCACCATGGCTGCTGCCCAGACCTATCGCGGCGTGAACCTTGCGGGGGCGGCCTATTCCTCCAACAAGCTGCCGGGGCGCTACGGGTATGACTATCTCTACCCCAAACCGGCGGAGGTGGACTACTTCACGCAGGCCGGCATGAACACCTTCCGCCTGTCGGTGCTGTGGGAGCGGCTGCAACCCACGCTGAGCGGCCCGCTTGATGAAAAGGAACTCCAGCGCGTCAGCCAGTTCATTGCCTATGCGCAGGCTCACAATGCCTCAACCGTGCTCGACATCCACAATTACGGGCGTTACCGGGGGCAGGAAGTGGGCGCGCCCGGCGTACCTGACGCTGCCTTCGCCGATCTGTGGGCGCGGCTGGCACAGGCTTTTGGCAACAACACGCATGTGCTCTTCGGCCTGATGAACGAGCCGCAGCAACATGACGCCAATGCCTGGAAAGAGGCCGTGCAGGCCGCGATTGACGCCATACGCAAGGCAGGCGGCCACAACCTGATCCTGGTGCCCGGCATTGGCTGGGATGGCGCACACAGCTTTGCCAAGCTCAACGGCCCGGCCCTGAGCCAGCTCCATGACCCCGATAACAAGCTGCTTTATGAAGTGCACGAGTATTTCGATACCGATGCCTCCGGCACGAAGCCCGAATGCATCGCCCCTGACAGGGCGGTTGAGCGCCTGCGCGGATTTACCGACTGGCTGCACGCCAACCATGCCCGCGGCTTTCTGGGTGAGTTCGGGGTCAGTCGCCAGCCCGAATGCGTGAAGCTGCTCGAGCCTGTCCTGTCGCACCTGCGCGACAACGCCGATGTATGGGCCGGATGGACCTACTGGGCGGCCGGTCCGCTGTGGGGAAACTATATGTTTACCCTTGAGCCCGACCATGGTGCCGACCGCCCGCAGATGACAGCCATCAGGCCCTTTCTTGCGGGCGGCACGCACTGAGCATTTATTGCAACTGCCATAACCGGAATTTCAGGAGCCCTTTCATGGATATAAAGACCTTCAACATCGCGGGCCTGATGCTGATCACCCCGCCGCGCTTCGGCGATGAGCGCGGCTATTTTTCTGAAACATTCAACGCTGTCCGCATGAAGGAAGCCGGCATTACCGATACTTTCGTGCAGGACAACCACAGCCTGTCGCGCCAGCGCGGCGTGGTGCGCGGGCTGCACTGCCAGCTGCCGCCACATGCGCAGGGCAAGCTGGTGCGCTGCACGCGCGGCAGCATATGGGATGTGGGGGTGGACATCCGCACCGGCTCGCCCACCTTTGGCCAGTGGGTAGGGGTGACCCTGTCGGAGGAAAATGGTTCACAGTTCTGGATTCCGCCCGGCTTCCTGCACGGATTCTGCACGCTGAGCGAAAATGCCGAAGTGCAGTACAAATGCACCAACCTGTGGAACCGTGAATGCGAGCGCTCCGTGCGGTGGGATGACCCGCTGCTCAACATTGAATGGCCGGTGGCCCCCGGTGCCGCCATCCTGTCTGCCAAGGATGCGGCGGCGGAAGCGTTCTCCAACGTCAATGACTGGTTTCAGGCCTGAACGCCCTCGCCTGCCCTTCCCTCCCGCAAGAAGAAAAAAGCTCACGATGCAGAATTCGATCCTGGTCACCGGTGGTAGCGGCCAGCTTGCCAGCGCCCTTGCCGCCCAAGGCACTGTAAAACGGGCAGGCCGCCCCGGCTTTGATTTTGAGCGGCCTGACACGATTGATGCCACCTTCCGCGCGGCGGCCCCCTCCCTTGTTGTCAACGCCGCCGCCTGGACCGCCGTTGACGCCGCCGAGACCCACGAGGCGGAAGCCGAACGCGCCAACAATACCGGCCCCGCCCATCTGGCCGCCCTGTGCCATGAACGGGGCATTCCCTTCATCCACATCTCGACCGACTACGTTTTCAGCGGTGACAAGGGCAGCCCCTATCTCGAGACCGACCCGGTCGACCCGCGCTCGGTCTATGGCCGCACCAAGGCGGAAGGCGAGCAGGCGGTGCTCGCAGCCCACCCCCGCAGCATCATCCTGCGCACGGCCTGGGTCTATTCGCCCTATAACCGCAATTTCGTGCGCACCATGGTCAATGCCGCCGCCCAGCGCCCGGTCTTGCGCGTGGTGAGCGACCAGATTGGCAACCCCACCAGCGCCGACCAGTTGGCTGATGTCATTTTCAGGATCATCGCCCGCATTGAGGAAACCGGCTGGAAAGCTGAATATGCCGGTATTTTCCATGCCGTGGGCGAAGGGGCTGCAAGCTGGTATGAACTGGCCCGCACCGCCATCGCCGCTGCTGCAAGGCTGGGCAACCCGCTGCCCGAGATCGAGCCGATCACCACGGCGGACTGGCCAACACCGGCCCGCAGGCCGCCCGATGCCCGGCTGGACTGCACGCGCCTCAGGCAGGTCTTTGGTTGCGCCCCCGGCCCGTGGGCGCCGGAGGTGGAGCGGGTCGTGGGCGAGATCATGAAGCAGGAACAACAGGGATAAACGGTTTTGGGTGCCGCCTTTTTTCAAAAAGGTGGCAGCCGGAAACTTCTTATATATTCAGGAAATACTACAGGCCACCACGGGCTATATGCAGCCTCTGGGCCGCACGCGCCAGCGCCGCGCGGTAAAGCTGCCTGCGTGAGACCACACCGGGAAAGCGCCTGAGTTCGCGCCGCAAATGGCTACCGGGCATGAAATAATGCCGCACGAAATGCGTCTGCCGCAGCAGGCTGGCGATATACCGCTTCTGGTCCAGAACCGGATGCAGGAACGTATGCCCGCCCGCAGGCAGCACCAGATCGGCCTCAAGAATGGGCGGGAACCACGTATAACGCGAGACATCGCCATACCGGCCAAGCGGCACGAAATTAAATCCGGCCTTTTCTATTTCCGATGCCACGAAGGCCTCGCCAAGCGGCCAGAATTTGATTTCCGCCTCCGGCACCGACATGGCGCGCCGCCGCGCGGCAAGATGCACGAGCGCGCGGCTGGAAAAAAAGGAAATGCAGTTAAGCGAAGCCCGTAACTGCCCATCGGGGTAAACCCCGGCATGAAACGCCGTCCAGTACCACGACAGGTCAGCCACAATGGGGTGGGCCACGAAATCGGCGCCATCGGCGATCATGTCAGCGAGCAGGCGGTTGCCGTTGCCGCCAATGCAGGCATCATATTCAACAAACAGATAATAGGCGTAACCGGGAATGCAGGCCTGCACCTGATAATGGGTGTAATCGGCATTCCACCACAGCAGGCTGCCTTTTTCAAAACGGTTGGCAAACCCTGCTGCCACCATATCGGCGTTGCAGGTGCGCAATACGTTGGGGTACGGAATGTTTCCCGCAAATCCGTTTGTCTCATCAATGGAGATGAAAATATCCGTATCAGGAAAAGTGGCCTGCAGGCGCTGCAGCTGGCGCTGCACGAAACTGTCCCACGCATAGGTTTTCAGTACAATGGCGCATGTTCGTGCAGCATTCATGTCAGTCACGTTCCCTGTTTCATTGGCATTATGACCTAAATTGACCGAAGGATATTTCGGTTTTCCCGTTTTTTATGAATATATCCTATAGAAGAAAACACGAGTCATTTTTTTTCGGTGAATGAATTTTTATTTTCTTTTTCATTTATCGTATACTTCAACCATACATACGATCACATAAACGTGTGGTAAACGATATGCCTCTGGGCGCGTTAAAAATGTACATGTTATGTAATTTTGCAGGCGCACTGGAGGCAGATGGCACCAGGGTGCGGCAATCAGAACAATACTTGTACTACTCACCGAGTTAAGTGAATCGGAATGTGAAAAATGACAGAAATGTCGCTCCCGGAAATATCGTTCATACGTTCCAACATTCCGAAGATCAGCCAGTTATCCGAGAGCGTCATCGCGATGGAAAACTCTGGCATCTATACAAATTACGGCCCGATCAACCAGAAGTTCGAAAAACGCCTGGTCGAGCAGATGTTTGGGGGCGTGGGCCAGTGCGTAACGGTGTGCAACGCCACCATTGGCCTCATGATGGCGCTCAAATACGTCACGCGCCACACCAACCCTGAGCGGCAGCGCTATATCATCATGCCGTCCTTTACTTTTGCCGCGGCAGCACATGCCGTATTGTGGGCGGGTTTCGTGCCGCTTTTGTGTGATATCGACCCACAGGACTGGATGGCATCGCATGATGCGGAACAGGCATTATTGCAACAGTACAAAAATCAGGTCGCGGCAATATTCCCTTATGCCACCTTTGGTAACGCCGCCGATATGGACTACTATACGGAACTTGAAAGGCGCACCGGCATTCCCGTCGTCATTGATGCCGCAGCCTCGCTTGGCGCGCGCGATGGGCAGGGTCGTGGCTTTGGCCAGGGCTCGCCGCATGCCATTATCTGTTCGCTTCACGCAACAAAAACAATGGGGATTGGCGAAGGCGGCTTCATCTATGCCAACAACCCCGAGATGATCGACGCCCTGCGGGCCATGGGCAATTTCGGGTTTGGCCGGGTCCGCCACGCCACCATGCCGGGCCTCAATTCCAAGCTGCCTGAAATCGGGGCGCTGCTGGCCCTGTCGGGGCTGGAGCAGCTTGATGCGGTGGTCGAGAAAAAATGCAGCATCGAACGACTGTATTACGACCTGCTGCCCGAATTCACGTTCCAGCGCCAGCATGGCACGCGCACGGCCTACCAGTTCCTGCCCGTGCGGCTGCCCGCGCAGTACGCGCCGCACCGCCGCGCCATACTGGAGCGCATGAAGCAGAGGCGCATTGGCACCTCCACCTATTTTTCACCCCATCTGCATGAACAGAGCTATTTCGCCGCCAATAGCGTAGCAGGCGACCTGAGCGCGACAGAAGCCCTGGCCGCCTCCATCGTGTCGCTCCCGCTATGGCATGAAATGACCCCTGAAATGGTGCATTACGTGTGCCGTGAATTCAGGGCCGCCTGCCATGCCCAGATTGTCTGAGCCCCCGTCGTTCCTTCCAACCACGGAAAACGGACCCATGCCCCATGTCCACCCACGCGACAACGCCCATCCTCATTGCTGGCGGCGGCCCCGCGGGCATCGCCATCCTGCTTGCCGCCTCGCGCATCGGCCAGTTGCCCCACCTCCTTGATGCAGGCGTGACCCTGGTTGAACAGGGCAGCACGATCGGCTCCGGCATGCTGGGGCGCTATGTCATCAATTCCGACAGTGCTGCCGAAACCTTTGTCGATGCGATTACAGCCAACCCCGTGCCCGAGCTGGCCCGCCTGACCCATCACCCCCTGGTGGAAATGATCCGCAGCCACGGCAGGCAGCCCCTGCCGCTGCGCATCGTTGCGGATTTTCTTGATGTGGTGGGCCATGTGCTGACCGAACTCATCGCAGCCCACCCCGCCTCGCGCCTGCTCACCGGCTGGCGGCTTGAAACCCTGACCCGGCAGGAAGATGGCAACTGGCTGGCCGACCTTGCCACGACCCACGGGGCGCACAGGCAGCAGGTGTTTGCTGGCAAGGTGGTGCTGGCCCTTGGCGCCTGCCAGCCCGAAGCCCGGCTTTATACCGAGAACGTGGCAGGCCGGCCCCTGCTGCCGCGCTATGCGGGGCGTATCGTGCAATCCGATGCCCTGCTGGCGCCTGAAGGCATGCACACGCTGCGCGCCATGCTGGCGGGATGCGAAAAACCCAGGATCACCATTATCGGCGGCGCCAGCAGCGCCCTGTCATCGGCCAATGTCATTCTGCGCGACATGGGCGAGCGGATCGCGCCGGGGCACCTGACGCTCCTGCACCAGTCCCGGCTCAAACTGTTCTACCGCACGGCTGAGGAAGCACAGGCCGACGGGTATGCCGATTTCAGCGCCAGTGACATCTGCCCGGTCAGCCAGTTCGTGCATCGCTTTGGCGGCCTGCGTTATGATTCGCGCACCCTGGCCATGCGCCTGCTCGGCATTGCAGGCGCAGCACCCGAGCCCCGCCTGCACGCACTGCAAATGACACCGGACAATACAGCCCGGATACAGCACATTCTGGACCAGTCCGATGCCATCATCGCCTGCCTTGGCTACAGCCCGCGCCGCGTGCGCGTGCGCGACACTGATGGTGCGCCCATCCCCCTTGCGGCAGACCAGCCCCATGCCGCCCTGACCGGGCCGAACTGCGGCATTCTTGATCAGGCGGGGCATGAAATCCCGGGCCTGTTCGGCATTGGCCTGGCCTCGGGCTTCAGGCCATCGGGGGCGATGGGGGGGGAAGCCAGCTTCCGCGGGCAGGTCAACAGCCTGTGGTTGTGGCAGAACGCCATTGGCGAGCGGATCCTCACGCATATCCTGCCCCCTGCGGCTCGTGCGCGTTCATCCCCCGTGCCCGCGCGCCCGTTTGACCTCGCGCGCGGACATGTGCATCTTTGAAAATGAAAGTTTCTGGTGAAGCTTTTTTCAAAAAGCTTTGAATAACGCCGCCTTTAAAAAAAGGCGGCACCCATGCCTACTTCAGGTTCAGCGCAACCGGTCGAAGGCGCCTGCCTTGAGGGCGGTCTCGATTTCCTCAAGCGAACGCCCCCGGGTTTCAGGCACGTAGCGCCAGATGAACACGAAGGCCAGCACGTTCAGCCCCGCATACATCCAGAACGTGCCCGCCGCCCCGAGCGCCTGCACCAAAGAGAGCGTGGTGAGTGAGATCAGCAGATCCGCCGTCCAATGGGTCGCGGCCACAAGGCTCATGCCCTTGCTGCGGCACGAGAGCGGATAGACCTCAGCCCCCACCAGCCAGATCGCTACCGACAGGCTGCCCACGTTGAAGATGGCGTAACAGACAACCGCCGCTGCCGTAATCCATGTATTGATCCCATGCGTCGCACCTTGCGCAAACATTGCGCCAAGCACCATGAGCGATACCGCAGCACCGGGCACCAGCCGCAGCAGCAGCCTGCGCCGCCCCCACGCATCAACCGCCCAACTGCCGAACGCGGTGGAAATGACCATGGCCACGCCAATGGCGATCGAGGTCAGCAGCGCCGACCCCTCGCCAAATCCTACGCCTGCGAAAATGGTGGGCGCGTAATACAGCACCGCGTTGATGCCGGTAATCTGGCAAAACAGCGCCACACCCACCGATGCCACCACCGCAGGCCGCACCCAGGGTTGCAGCAGGGCCGACCACGGGGCCTGCTCATCATGCATGGCCACGATGGCGTCCAGTTCCGCGCGCGCGGCCACGGGGTCACGCCGCAGGCGCTGCAGCACGTCAAACGCGCTTTCCAGCCTGCCCTTCATGGCCAGCCAGCGCGGGCTGCGCGGCAGGAACGACATGCCAGCCAGCAGGATCACCGCCGGAATGACCCCCAGCCCGAACATGAGCCGCCACGACTGCGCGCGGAACAGATAGCCCACGATAAACGAGACCAGAATGCCGGTCACGACGGCCAGCTGGAACAGCACCACCATCTGGCCGCGTTTTTCACGCGGGGCAATTTCCGCAATATAGACCGGCACGATCTGCGAGCACATGCCCACGGCCAGCCCCAGGATGAAACGCGCCGCAACCAGCACCCCCACGCTTGGCGCAAACGACGCCACCAGCGTGCCCACGATAAAGACAAGGGCCGCGAACATGATCATGTAGCGCCGCCCCAGCCGGTCCGATAGCGGGGCCGCCATCAGGCACCCTGCCAGCGCCCCGGCCACGATGGCCGAGGTCACGACCTGCTGCCCCAGCGTGCCGAGTGAAAAAGCCGGGGTGATCTGCAGCAGGGCGGCCGAAATGATGCCGGTGTCATACCCGAACAGAAGGCCCCCGGTCGCGGCCACGCCTGCAATCAGGTTGACAATGCCGGAGCCGGAAACCGTTTGACTGTGATGCGCCATTATTATGCGTTCTTTCAGCTGCGCCGGGTCAGGGCGGGGCGGCGGTGCGCCCGGGGTTATTGCATCGGTATCTTCACCACCAGCCAGGGGCGCTCTTCCATGTCGTGCCCATCATGGAACACGGGCAGCCGTCCCCACTGGCCCACGGTCAGCCACAGCGCGTTATCCTTGATGGTCAGGCCATCGGGCGCGATCAGGCGCGGGTCATGGGCTACGACCGAAAGCTGCCCGTCAGGCAGGCGGCGCAGTACGGCGTGGCGTTCGATATCGGTCAGGTAGAGGGAATTGTCCGGCCCGGTCGCCATGCCATCCACCACGGCGTCCTCCCCTTCATCGCGCACGGCTTGTTCAAGCTGCGCGGGCTTGGTGGCGGGGTTGGCCAGGAGTGCGGTGGGCGCGCTGTACAGCCTGCGGCTGGACAGGGGCTGCCAGTACAGCGTGCTGGAATCCGTGCTCAACGCAACACCATCGATCCCGCCCTGCCCCATGGCCGGATGCGCCATGTCATAACGCAGCATTTTGCCATCAAGTTCCATGGCAAAGCCCTGCTCTGCGCGGACGGAGGGGGCGTTTTCAAGCACGCGGCGGGCATGGCCGGTGGCAAGATCAACCACGATGATGGCCGGGTGATCCATCTGCGAGGTATCGCTGATGAAGGCGGTGCCCTTCTCGCCATGCGTCAGGTCAACGCGCACGTCATTGACGTGGCTGTCCGCGCGCGTGGCGCCGGTGTCCGGGCCGAGCGCGATGGTGGCAATGATCTGGCCGCTCCTGGGGTCCAGCCCGATCAGCGCCGGGGTGGCGGGTGCTGCCTGCCCGGCCACGGTACCTTCATCCACGATCCACAGGTGGCCCGATGTATCCACCGTCATGCCAAGGGGAGAAATGAAACGCGCCTGCGTCGCCTCATCGGGGAAAGCGACGGCCTTGCCCTTGACCAGCTGGCCAAGGCGCGGCCCCTTGTGGTCAGCCGCACTGCGGGGGAAGGCTATGACCAGCCGCCCGTCGGGCAGGGCCGCGATGCCGGAGGGCTGCATGTCGGCAAAACGGGCCACCACGGTTACATTGCCGCTTGGCGCTGCGCCATGGTCCACGCTGTCCCTGGCATGGGCGCCAAGGGGTGCCAGAAGGGCCAGCAGCGCGGCCCCACAGGCATAATGGTGGAAAAGACGGGAGAACAGGCGTGTTTTCATCAAACTCTATCCATTTCCTTATTCTTGCCCGACATGCCTAACATGATCGCCATAGGCCCATAACCATCTTTTTCCACACCCTGCCCCGCCTTTACTTTCAGGCGGGGCATGCGGCCATTGCCCCGCGCAGGGCGGGATAGAGCGCGCGGTAGCGGGCCAGCGGGGCTGCGTAGGCCTGGGCCATGCCCGCATCGGGCACGAGTGTCTCCTCACGCTGCGGCGGCTGGCACACGGCCTCCACCGCCTCATCCGTTACAGCAATTCGTGCCAGACGCGCCGCGCCAAAGGCCCCGCCCTGCGCCCCATGCGCCAGGCGGTGCAGCGCAAGCCCGGTAACATTGGCCAGGATCGAAACCCACAGGCGGCTGTGCGAGCCACCGCCAATCACATCCGCACTGGTCAGCACGGACCCGGCATCGGCCAGCGCATCGACCACATCACGAAACGAGAAGGCAACACCTTCAAGCACGGCCTGCGTCATCTCCGCCCGCGTTGTGGCATCCGACAGCCCGGCAAAGCTGCCGCGGATCTGCCCGTCATTATGCGGCGTGCGCTCGCCCGAAAGGTAGGGCAGGAACGTAACAGGCGAAGGCCGCGTAATTTCAGGCGGCAGTTCGGCCAGCAGGGCCGTTTCCGTCATGCCGGTAACGCGCGCCCACCACGCCAGCGATGACGCGGCGGAGAGTGTCACCCCCATCTGGTGCCATGTCGCGGGCACGGCATGGCAGAAGGCATGGATGCCGCCCTGCGGATGCGGGCGAAAGCGGTCGGTCGTCACCCACAGCACGCCTGATGTGCCCAAGGAAAGGAAGGACGAGCCCGCCTGCACCGCTCCCAGCCCCACGGCGCCGGCGGCATTGTCACCCGCGCCGCCTGCCAGCACGGGGCGGCCCTTCATGCCCCAGCGCCGGGCCAGATCGGCATGGAGCAGGCCCGCCCGCGCCGTGCCCTCGACCACTGCGGGCATGGCGTCACGGCCAAGGCCGGTTGCCGCCAGCGCCGCATCCGACCAGCAGCGCCCGCCAACATCGAGCCATAGCGAACCGGCGGCATCCGACATGTCATCAATCATCTCGCCGCTCATGCGGTAGCGCAGCCAGGCCTTGGGCAGCAGAACATGGCGGGTGGCGGCAAATACCTCCGGCTCATGTTCCGCCACCCAGATCAGCTTGGGCGCGGTAAAGCCGGGCATGGCGATATTGCCACATACCTGCCGGCTATAGGGAAAGCGGCGCTCGAATTCGGCGCATTGCGCAACGCTGCGCAGGTCATTCCACAAAATGCACGGCCGCAGCACGCCCCCATCGGCGCCCAGCAGCACCGCGCCGTGCTGCTGGCCTGACAGGCCAATGCCCGCCACCTGCGCCATCTCGCGCGGGTTTGCCGCCGCCAGCGCATCCATGGTGAGCAGCAGCGCCTCCCACCAGTCCTGCGGGGCCTGCTCGCTCCAGCCAGGCTGGGGAGAGGTCACGCGCAGGGGGTGGGCGTGGCTGGCAACAACCTGCTGCCGGTCATCGACCAGCACGGCCTTGAGAGATGATGTACCCAGATCTAGTCCGACAAACATTATTGTTATTCCCGTGCCACAACTGGCATTGCAGTCGCGGCATTGCTGTTTTCTGCTTGCTCAGGACTTTACTCAAGACATACCGGCCACCTTGTGGCAAGCACCGGCTGGACACCTTATGGTGACCGGAACGCGGCAGGACAGAACGTTGCTGCTGAAAAGGCAAAGTGCAGAGCCTGATGTTCCATGAAGATTTTTGAAAAAAGATTCACCAAAAACTTTTCAGGATCTGCACCACAAATACGGTTCAGAAAAAGTTCCTGAATAAAGTAAAAGTTCTCTGGTGCCTTTTCCCCAAAAGGCGGCGTTTCTGTTGCCAATACAGGCTTTATGCCGTCGCCACCTCATGCCCGATGAAAGCCTCCACAACCTCATTGACGGCCGTCGCACTTTCAAGCTGCGGCATGTGCCCGATGGCGGGCAGGATGTGGCGGGTCACGCTGCCCGGCAGGCCATCAGCCTGTGCCACCGGCAGGATTTCATCCGCCTGCCCCCAGATCAGGGTCGCGGGCATGTCGGCTGCCGCCAGCACGGGGCGCAGGTCATCGCCCTGCTTTCCACCGGGGAAACACGCTTCCGCTACCTTGCGCAGGGCAGCTTCCGCCCCGTCCAGCCGCTTGTAGCGCAGCACGTCATCCGCCATGCGCCGCCCGATCAGCGCCTTGTCATGCACCAGGTATTTCAGCACATCCTGCACACCGCGCACGCGGTCGGCCTCGATGAAGCCGTTGATGAAATCCATGTTGATCTGTGGCCCCAGCCCGGCAGGGGCGATGAGGGTCAGTGACGCCACAAGCGCGGGCTGGGTGCGTGCCAGTGTCAGCGCAATGCCGCCGCCCAGCGAATGGCCCATGACATGCACACGCGAAAGATCGAGATGCGCCAGCAGTTGCGCCGTGACATCGGCAAAGAACGCCAGCGTGCCCGGCCCCACGTCCTTTGACGAGCCACCATGCCCCGGCAGGTCGAACGCAATGACGCGCCGCCCGTGTGCGAGGGCCGCGTGATTGAGCATCCAGTTCTTGAGGTCGCCGCCAAAGCCATGAATGAGCACAAGCGGGGTGCCGTCGCCCGCCCCCCGGTCATGCACGCGCAGGCTGTGCGCGCCCACCTGCATCATTACCGGCTCATCAGCGGCCTCCGCCCCGTCAGGCTGATCGGAGGCGGCGGCAAAATCGGCCTGGAAGCGGGTGATGAACGCATCGATATCCGCATCCGCCACCGCTGCATCAGCCACGATGCCGATCAGCGCGCCCACGGGCAGCATCTCGCCATTGGCGGCCACATGGCGGCGCAGCAGGCCCGCCACCGGACTTTCAAAGGTGTTGGTGATCTTGCTGGTCTCGATATCGACCAGTTCCTCGCCAACCGTGACCTGCGTACCGGGCTCGACCAGCCAGCCCGCAATCTTGCCCTCCGTCATGGCAAGGCCGAATTTGGGCATGGTGATGGGGGTGATGTCGGGGGTCATGTCACACTTTCTCCGTTACGCGGTGGTTCATGGTCGCGGTGACGGCGGCCTCGATCTTTTCAACGCTGGGCATGTAAAGCGTTTCCAGCACCGTGGCGAAGGGCACCGGCGTGTGCGGTGGCACCACGCGGCGGATGGGCGCGCGCAGGGTATCAAACGCCTCTTCCGCCACAAGGGCTGCGATATCGGTGGCCATGTTGCAGCGCGGGCTTGATTCATCAACAATGACCAGCCTGCCGGTATCGGCCACGCAGTCCAGTATGGTCTCGCTGTCCAGCGGTGATGTGGTGCGCGGGTCGATGACCGTGCAGCCTATGCCCTTTTTGGCCAGCCGGTCGGCGGCCTCGTTGGCCATGCCCACCATGCGGCCAAAGGCCACGATGGTCACGTCATCGCCTTCACGCGTCAGGTTGGCCTCGCCAAAGGGAATGGCGTAGGGCTCATCGGGCACCTCTTCCTCAACGTCATACATCACCTTGTTTTCAAGGAAGATGACGGGATCATCATCGCGTATGGCTGAAATGAGCAGGCCCTTGGCCTCGTAGGGGGAGGACGGGATGACCACCTTCAGCCCCGGAATATGCGTAAACAGCGGGTACAGCGCCTGGCTGTGCTGGGCGGCGGCATTGAACCCCGCGCCGTACATGGCCCGGATGACCAGCGGCGTGCGCGCCTTGCCGCCAAACATGTAGCGGAACTTGGCGGCCTGGTTCATGATCTGGTCAAGGCAGCAGCCGACAAAATCGACAAACATCAGCTCCGCCACCGGGCGCAGGCCGGTCACGGCGGCTCCTGCCGCAGCACCGATATAGGAGGCCTCGGTAATGGGGGTGTCGAGCACGCGGGTCTCGCCAAACTCCTCGTACAGCCCCTTGGTCACACCCAGCACGCCGCCCCAGGCATCGGGCGTGCCGGCCGAGCCACCACGGCCACCGGCCACGTCCTCGCCCATCAGGATGACGGTGGGGTCACGGCGCATTTCCTGGCGCAGGGCCTCATTGATCGCCTGCCGGAAGCTTTTCTTGCTCATTGGTCGTCTCCTTGGTGCCGTGGGGTGGGGTCAGTAACGCACATACACATCGGCCAGCAGGTCGGCTGACTGGGGCAGCGGATCATCCTTGGCCTGCAGCACGGCGGCCTCGATCTCGTCGGTCACGGCCGCATCGACCTCATCGAGCACGCTGTCCTCGAACAGGCCCGCCTGTGTTACGCGCTCGCGGAACAGCTTGAGGCAGTCATGGTCACGCTTGGCCTCGGCCACTTCATTGGGCGCGCGATAGGTCATGGCATCGCCTTCAAAATGGCCATACCAGCGCTGCAGGTGCACATGCAGCATGACCGGCCCCTTGCCCGCGCGCGCATGGGCAATGGCCTCGCCTGCCGCCTCGTGCACGGCAAAGTAGTCCGAGCCATCGCATTCGATATACGGCATGCCAAACCCCGCGGCCCTGTCCTTCTGGGTGCCCGCGCAGGCAAAGGAGGCCGCCGTGGCCTCGCCATAGCCGTTGTCTTCCACCACGAACACGGCGGGAAGCTGCCAGACCGAGGCAAGGTTGAGGCTCTCGAGCGTGGTGCCTTCATTCGAGGCGCCATCGCCATAGAACGCCACCGCCACGCCACCGTCACGCAGGGTCTTGTGCGAGAGTGCGGCTCCGCAGATCAGTGGCGGCCCGCCACCCACAATGCCATTGGCGCCCAGCATGCCGCAGGCGAGATCGGCAATGTGCATCGACCCACCCTTGCCCCGGCACACGCCGGTGCTGCGGCCATAGATCTCGGCCATCATGCCCGCGACTTCCACGCCCTTGGCAATACAATGGCCATGACCACGATGGGTGCTGGCAATGGTGTCGTTATCGGTCAGGTTGGCGCACACGCCCACGGCCGAGGCTTCCTCACCGCAATACAGATGCACGAAGCCGGGTATCTCGCCGGTTGCAAATTCGACATGCAGGCGCTCTTCAAACATCCGGATGGTGCGCATCGCCCGATACGAGCGCAGCAGCGTTTCACGCGCTATTTGCATGGGTCTTTTCCCTGTTTCTTCCCTGGTCCCGTCACGCATGCCACGCGGCACGCAACCGGGCTGTGGGCAGCACACACGCAAGCCCGCCCTACGCGCAAGCACGCAGCCCCGGTGCTTCACGCCCATGTGACGGCGGTGGTACGAAGTGTCGCGAAACCGCGCCATGTGGCCGCGTGTTTAGCCGCCACCCCTCCCAACCCTGCAAAGAGACAGCATGCCGCACGGTTCCGGTTTTCCGCCTGCCTTCCCTGCACGGCCTGCCCCTTGCGTGATCGGCACGGGGCTCGAGGCCTCATGGCGGCGCTGCCAGCATGATTACGCGCTCGACCCCAGCACGCCCGCCCTGCCCGATGTGCTGTCCGGCACGGAACTGCGCCATGCCTGCCAGCACGCAGGCCGCATGCTATATTTTGCGGGGCCGGAAATGGCGCGGCTGCACCATGCGCTTGAACCCGTGGGCTACACCGCCCTGCTGGCCGATACCGCGGGCGTGGTGCTGACACATAACGTGGCGGGCACGCTGCAGCGCGGCTGCCGCCGGTGGAACCTGTGGCCCGGCGCCGTGTGGCACGAGCGCCATGCAGGCACCAACGGCATTGGCACCTGCCTTGCCGAACAGCGCAGCATCAGCGTGCACCGCAATGAACACTGGCGCAGTTTCCTGCACGGGCTGACCGGTATTGCAACGCCGGTCTATGACGCGACGGGACGCATGGCGGGCGCGCTCAATGCCAGTTCCTACCGCCCCTCGCCCGACGGCAGCCTTGGCGCGCTCATCGCATCATGCCTGTTGCAGGCCGCCCGCCAGATCGAGCAGGCGTTTTTCATGGATCTGTATCGGGGCCATACCATCATGCTGCTCGGGCCGCCGCAGGGGGCATCGGCCTCCGTGCCCATGATGGCGCTCAACCGCGAGCGCCACGTGGTGGGCGCGACCCATGCCGCGCGTGCGCAACTCGGCCTGCCCCCTGCGGGCGATGTCAGCCTGTGCCTGATGGAGGAAACCACCCCCCGCTCCCCGTTGCGCGAGGCCCAGGCCATGGCCATCCGCACAGCGCTTGCCAGCGCAGGCGGCAAGGTGGCGGTAGCGGCAAGGATGCTGGGCATCAGTCGCTCGACCCTGCACCGCAAGCTCCGTGCCCTGGAGGACACGCAGGCGGCCATGCGCCCCTGAGCGGCCCTTCAGGTAATCCGTTCACACACGTTGAAATTCGGGCCACCCGCCACCTGCCACAGTTCATACCACGGCTCGGCCCCGCGCAGGGTCAGCACGGCGCGCCGCATTTCCAGCGGCATGTAGAAATCATCCTCTGGCCAGGACTGGTGCCACCCGCCCACAATGGCATCAACATTGTCGCGGAACAGATCGCCCCGTTCGGCATAGGCATCGCCATAGGCCCTGCCCAATGGCGTAAGGGCGGCGCGCGCGTATTCATGCCGGTGCAGCCCGAGGCTTCCGAGCCATTCCGCCACTTTTTCGCTGCCATAAAGGCAGACCGCCTCAAGGGGCGGGAAAGACGTGTCGGCCGTGGCATGAAGCGGCAGGCCGGTGCAGCCCAGTGCCGTAACCTCCTGCTGCGAGCGCAGCACGTTAAAGAACCGCCCGTCCTCCACCGCGCTAAAGCCGATGCTGGCATAGCCCATGGGCATGCCTGTTTGCACAAGCAGCTGGCTGTCGAGTGTCATGACATGGGGGCGCAGGGCTGGCGGGGCATAATCAGGGCGTTCGCCGCGCCAGTATCCGGCAATGTCGCCCCTGCCTTCCACACTGAGGGTAAAGCACGGGCGGCGCAGCTTTTTGCCTTCGGCCAGCAGGTCATCGAGTGTCATGTGGTCAGTGCTCCCGTATCAGGCACGACGGCCTTGATGTCGTGGCCCGCAGCCCAGGCCCCCATGTCCTCGCGCCGCAGGGCAGCGGCCATCATGTCGGGAAACAGGTCGGGCGTGCAGGCGAAGACGGGAATGCCCATGGCCGCGACCTGCCCTGCCATGGCCGGGTGGTAGGCGGGATTGCCCGTATCGGTCAGGGCCAGCAGCACGATTACGTTGACCCCGAGCCCGTGCAGCCAGGCCATGCGGGTCAGCAGGCCCTGCGCATCGCCCCCCTCATACAGGTCGGTAATCAGCACGAGATGGGTCTTGCCGGGCTGCTCGATCCGCTCGGCGCAATAGGCCACGGCCTGGTTGATGTCTGTGCCGCCGCCCAGCTGGAGGCCGAAGAGCATGTCCACCGGGTCGGCGAGTTCTTCGGTCAGGTCGATCACGGTCGTATCGAAGCACACAAGCCGTGTTGCAACGCCCGGCAGCGAGGCCATGACGGCGGCGAAAATGGAGGCATAGACCACCGATGTCGCCATGGAGCCGGACTGGTCCACGCACAGGATGACCTCATCAAGATCCACGCTGCGCCTGTTGCTGCTCATGAACCCCACCAGCCGCTCGGGCACGATGCTGCGGCATGCGGGCTGGTAATGGCGCAGGTTGGCCATGATGGTGCGCGGCCAGTCGATATTGGCAAAGCGCGGGCGGGCGGTGCGGCGGGTGCGGTCCACCCCGCCGCGAATGGCATCGGCCGTGCGCTGCGCAAGCCGGTCCATCAGGGCTGCGACAACCTTGGCAATGACTGCGCGTGCGCTCTCGCGGGTCTTGTCCGGCATGGCGCCGCGCAGCGCCATGAGGTCGGCCACGAGGTGCACATCCGCCTCGACGGTTGCGAGGAATTCGGGCTCGAGCAGCATCTGGCGCAGCCCCTTGCGCTCAAACGCATCACGCTGGATGACCTGCACGACCGAGGCAGGAAAATAATCGCGGATATCGCCCAGCCATTTCGCAATGCCGGGGGCGGAGTTGCCCAGCCCGCCCCGGCCTTTTTCGCCACCCGTGCCATACAGCGCGTCAAGCGCGCGCGACAGGCGCTGCTCACGCGCGGGCAGCGGCGGCATGCCCGGGGCCTCCTCAATGCCCAGCGCAAGGCGCCACCGGCGGCTGCGTTCGGCGGTTTCTTCCATATTCATGACACCCCTCCCGCATCGAGCAGCGCGAGCACGCGGGCCTGATGCGCGGGCCATAGCGCAGCTACATCAGGCACGGGCGTGTAGTCGCGCGTGGCCTGCGCGGGGGCGAACAGCGCATCAAGCAGGCGCCGCCGCTCGGCGCGGTCAAACGCCGCGAAAACCCGGCGGAACAGGGGCAGGCTGTTCATGAACACATCCTCATCAAGGCTCACGAGCCAGGCATCGACCGCCTGGCGCAGCGTGGCGTCATGGATCAGGCGCGGACCGGCCGCCTCAAAAAACCCTTCGAAGAAACCGGCGGCCTGCGCAATCGGCGTGCCGGGCGAGAGCATGCGCGCCATGAGGTCGGTCGTGGCCCCGGCCCCGAGTGCATCGGCTTCATACAGCAGGCGTGCCACCGTGCCGGTAACGAGGCGGGTGGTGCCCTCCTCCTCCATCACCTCACGCAGGGCCTGGCGCCATCGTGCCGTGATGTCCTGCCCCATCTGCGCCAGGGCTATGGCCTGATCGGCTGCCAGCAGCGCGTGGCGCAGTTCGGTTGCGGCGGCGGCATCAAGGTTACGGGCATCATGCGGCAGCGACAGGGCCGCGCGCACCACCATCTGCGGCATGAGGCCATCAAGATGCGCCACCGTGCCCGCACGCGCCTCGCCATAACGCATGATGGCGGCCATGGGCGGCAGCGTGCGCAGCAGGGCGTGGCAGGTGGTGGTCAGGGCCGCCCTGTTCGCCAGCACGCCAGCGCCTGCGGCAACCGCACGGTCCAGGTCGGCCACAAGGGCCGCGCGCACCAGCTCCGCCAGGCCATCGAGCGTGGGTTCGCGGCCCATGCGCTCCATGAGGCGGCCTGTCGCGGCCTCGGCAATGGTGGCGCCATGCACGAGGTTTTCAACCAGTTGCACCGCAAATTCGGGCTGCCAGCACAGAACCCAGTTCTCGCGGAACGTGCCCCGGCTGCCGCCTGCATCAAGCAGCCTGCCCCAGTCCACATCGAGCACATTGAGCCGGTGCAGCAGGGTGGAGCGGGCCAGACCGCTCGCGCTGCGCAGGTCAACCGACAGGCTGCGTTCCAGCGCCTCGGGCTTGAGGCGGGTCGCCTTGAGCTGGCGTTGCAGATCCTCGATCAGGGGGGCGCGGGGCACGTTGGCCGGGATGGCACCCACATCGGACCCGATGAGCAGGGCCGGGGCGATACCGTCCCACCGCGTGCGGTAGCCTTCGCACAGGCAGGCGATGACGGCATCGGCCAGTTCCTCGAACCCCGGCGCGGGGCGGTTGCGCAGGGCGGCCAGCGTCCGGGCCAGGCGCTGCGCCTCGATCACGCTGGCAACCGACACGAAATGCCCCTGCGCGCGCAGGGCCGCGACAATGCGCGCAAGCCATGTGACGGTGGCGTTCGCATCACTGTGGGTGGCCCACAGATGCGCGCACCACCCCGGCGCCACAACACCCGCCCCATAACCGCTGGCACGGGCCAGGCGCGGGGCGGTCCACGGCGCCCATGTAGCGCAGACCTTTACCCTGGGCCGCCCGCGCAGCAACGCGCGATCCGCCGCCAAGGGCCTGCGTTCGGCCAGGGCGGGCACATGCCACGCCCCGCACACCACGGCGATGGGGCCGTCAAACTCCCTGGCCGCCCGGGCAATGGCAAGGCGCATATGGGCCTCGCGCGCGGCTTCATGCGGGGCGGGGTCCGCCGCCTGGGCCCGCAGGGCTGCCATGGCATCGGCCACGGCGGTAAAAACGGGGCCGGGATGCGGGTTTTCCTCGATCACGTCCGCCCACCATGATTCCCCATCGCGGTAGCCAGCCAGCATTGCCAGCGTGCCGATGGGATCACGGGTGACGGGATCGGGCGGCTCGGCCTGCGCATCGGCCTCATCCGCTTCCCGCGCCAGCACGTCGGCCGCGGGCAGGTCGATGAAGCGGAGTTCCGCCCCATGTTTCACCCCCCAGCAGGCGGCCTGATATTCGGGCGAATATTCGGCAAACGGCGCGAAACTGGCCCGCGTGGGGTCCGCCACCACATAGGACAGCAGGGCCACCGGGGGCACCATGGCCGGGTCACCAAGCAGGGGCAGCAGGTCGGAGGCATCGGCCGGGCCTTCGATCAGCACCACCTGTGGCTGCAGCGCATCGAGCGCCTCGACCAGTCGCCGCGCCGAGCCCGGCCCATGGTGCCGGATGCCGAAAATGGAAACCGCGCCAGCCATCGGGTCAGATCATCTCGGTCAGCGCGGCGTAATATTCCTCGAACCCGACTTTTTTCTTGAGCACGGTTTCCAGATATTCGCCCAGCACCACGCGGTCCTGCACCGGGTCCTTCACCACCGCGCCGATGATGCTGGCCGCAAGCGTTGCGGGGGTCAGTTTTCCATCATTGAAGAAAGTCGCCTGGCTGATGCCGCCCACCAGCACCGCAATCCCCTCCGCCGTGGACAGCCCGCCCGAAGGGGTCTTGAGCGCCACCTTGCCATCCTCGGTGGCACCACCGCGCAGTTCGCGGAAGATGCTCACCACCCGCGCCACTTCCTCGGCCACGTTGGGGGGCGTCGGCAGGTCAAGGGTTGCGGTCATCTCGCTCACGCGCTTGACGATGATGGCGATTTCCTCATCCACGCGCTCGGGCAGCGGCAGCACCACCACGTTGAAGCGCCGCTTGAGCGCGAATGAGAGTTCATTTACCCCCCTGTCGCGGTTATTGGCGGTGGCGATGATGTTGAACCCGCGCCGTGCATGGATGGCGGTATTGAGTTCGGGGATGGGCAGCATCTTCTCCGACAGCACGGTAATGAGGGTGTCCTGCACGTCGCTGCCCATGCGGGTCAGTTCCTCAAGGCGGCAGATCTTGCCTGCCTCCATCGCGCGCATCAGCGGCGTGGGCACCAGCGCCTCGCGGCTCGGGCCATCGGCCAGCAACCTGGCGTAGTTCCAGCCATAGCGGATCTGGTTTTCATCCGTGCCGGCGGTGCACTGGATGACCAGCGTAGAATCCCCCGTAATGGCGGCGGCCAGATGCTCGGACACCCATGACTTGGCCGTGCCCGGCATGCCCAGCAGCAACAGCGCGCGGTCGGTGGCAAGGGTTGCGACCGCCGTTTCGATCAGGGCGCGGCTACCTACGTATTTGGGGGTGATGAGCGTGCCATCACCCGCAACACCGCCCATGAGGTAGGTCACGACCTGCCGGGGCGAGAGCTTCCAGCCCGGGGGTCTGTGGCCGCCTTCCTCGGCGGCCAGCGCGCGCAGTTCGCCTGCATAACTTTCCTCGGCGAGCAGCCGCAGTTTTTCGCTCATTCCTGTGCTCCAGTCTTCTCAAGGGCGATATTGAGCCTGAGCATGTCAAGCCGTGAGTCGGCGGCGAGGTAGCCCGCCTGTTCAAGTGCTGCCATGGCCTGCCGGGCGGCGCGGGGCGTGGCGATCAGGCCAAGTGCCAGCAGTTCGGTTGCAAGGTTGGAGGCGGACAGTCCATCCTCTGCCGTGCGTGCCGCCAGCACGGCGCGGAAGGCGGGGGTGTTCACCACGTCATCCAGTTCACCCCCGCCCGCCAGCAGGCCAAGTGCCGAGAAGAATGCCAGCCGCCCCTCAGCCGCAAGCGGGGCGCGGGCCAACTGCGCGCGCGCGGCCACAGGCAGCCTTTCGGCCAGGGCATCATAATCGCGCCTGTATGGCGGCCCGTTGACCAGTACGGCCTGCAGCAATCCGGGCAGCATCGCATCCGGGCCGCTTCTTGCCGCCATGCTGATGAAATCCATATCCAGGCGCTCATCCACGTTCCATGGCCACAGGCGTGGCAGGTCAGTGGGCGCCAGATTGAGGGCCGCCGCAAAGTCCAGAACAGGCACCTGGTACAGCAACCTCCAGCGGGCGTTTTTCTGCGCCTGTGTTTTGAGCGGCATGGCCTTTATAACCTGCTGGCCGCCTGCCGCGCCCACGGGTTCGATGGCGAAAAAACCTGTCAGTTCTTCAGCCATCGCCCCATCGCAGGTTCCTGTTTCCTGCCGCGCCAGCAGCAGCGTGGCCAGTTCCTTCAGCTTGCGCGCCCGGTCCGTGCTGGCAATATCGCGCAGCAGCGGCACATCATCAGGCCCGGCATCGGCTCCCAGAACGTCCAGCAGGCCCAGGCGCTCATCAGCCGTGAGATGCCTGCGCCTGTTTTCAAACAGGGCACGGGCGCCAGCGGGGTCACTGTGGCGCAGCCGTACAAACGCCGCAAGCCGGGTGGCCGGGCCGAAATCATGCCAGTTTTCCGCGCTCAGGGGCGCATCGGGCGCCATGGGCAGGGTTTCCTGCCCGGCGGCGATGGCGGCAGCCCAGTCCTGCCACGGGGCGTAAAGGGCTGGCACGTCATCCTGCGGGGTCGGCATCCAGTCCGCCGGGTTGAGGCTGTAGCCGCGCCGGGCCAGCAGATGCACGAGGCCAAGGGCGCGCACCTCCTTCAATTGACCAAGCACGCGCCGTATCGTCGGCGCCAGGGCCTCTGGCACGGGGGGCAGGGCGACCTGCGGAATGGGGGGGAAAGCCTTGAGGCTGGCGGGCACTGCCGCCTCCACCATCGCATCAAGGAACTGGCCACCCAGGGCCAGCAGCCGCAGTTCCGCCACCGCCGGGTCCTGGCCCAGCACAGGCTGCCACGCCGTTGCCACGGGAGCCGCCGCCGCCCCCATGGCCCAGCGCGCCAGCACCGGGGCCATCATGTCATAAACAGGCTCAGCCATGATACAGGCGCCCCCACGCGCTCCGGGCTGCGAGCAATGCCAGCCGGTCATGCGCCCACAGGCCGATGGCGCGCGCAAGATCAGTGCCAAGCCATACGGGCGGTACATCACCCGCCAGCGGCAGCGTCAGGCTGCCATCGGCGGCACGCCACCACAGTTGTTTCGCTTCATCATGCATGATGCGCCCCGCTGGCAGCATGAGCGGCACCTCAAGGCGCCACAGCTCGGCCAGAAGGGCCGCGTTGATAGCCGCACGCGGCGGCGCGCCCGCAGGCCAGTCGGGCGCATCGGCGGATGGCAGGGCTGCGTGTTCGCGCAATATGGCACGCAGCGGAAAGGGTGCCGGGTAGAAGGCGAGCGTGCCGGTAAAATACGCGCCCGGCGTGAACAGGCTGCTCCGCTGCATGCCAGCGCCCTTGGGAAAAAAATCAACCAGCATGGCAAAGCGCGGACCGTCATCGCCCAGATTGAGCAGCCATGTGGTCTGCACCACCAGCCTGTCGCGCTGCATGTGCTGCTGGCTGGCCAGCACTTCCCACACAGCATGAACGCTTTGGGTATCGGGGTGGGCCAGCAGGGTGTCCCGCGTCTCGGCCGTGCAGACAAGGCGGCGCAGGTCAGGCCGCTCCGGCTGCGCGCGGAAGGCGCAGGCAAGCTGCACCAGCTTGCCCAGTTCCACCACGCAGGCCTGCAGCCGCGCCCCCGCGGGCAGGGCAAGGATGCGGGCGGGCAGTTCATCCACCCGGCTGGCAAGGGCGGTGGCCTTGCCATCAACCAGCCGGGCCGCAACCTGCCGGCAGCGCTCGGGCATGTTGTCAACAAAGCTGGCCAGCCCCAGCCGGAGCTGGTCGCCAATCCACTGCTCGAGCGTGCGCAGCCCGTCGCACACGGCCTGCGTGGTTTCTTCCGCGCGTTTTCTGGCGGCCTCCTCGCGGCGGGCCCCGGCTTTGGGGGCGTCCGGCATAGCCTGCTGCACCTGCCGGGCGGCCTCAAGGTCGGGGGGTGTGCCTGCGGGCCCGGCCGTCGCGGCTGGCGTGGTCGCGGCCTTCGGCCTGCGCCGGGCCAGCCACTCCCCCACCCACTCAGGCGGGGCGCCGGACGTGAAGGGCGCCTTTTGCCCTGCACACAGGCAGATCAGCCCAAGCACATGCTTGCACGGAAATTTACGCGAGGGGCAGGTGCATTTACTCCCCATGTCACGCGCATCGACCATGACACGGTAGGGCAGGGCGCCAGAGCCCGCACATTCGCCCCAGAGCAGGGTTTCATCCGGGCTGTGCCCCAGCCCGGACCATTTGGCGGGCTTGGCCAAGCCAAGCCCTGCGCGGAGGGAGGCCTGATCGACCGCAAGCTGTTCGACAATGCCGGAATCAATCTTCATGATGGTTATGGCCTTCCTCCCGATGGAGAAAGCATATCCATCAATGGTAAACATTCAATACGCTACCGACAAATCATATATATTCAAGTATTTTATGTTCCAATACCGCATTTTAAGATACAAAATGAATGCATAAATTGTTTTTTCATTCTTCGTCTTCATGCGCCATGCCACAGACAGGCTGATATTCTCCTGCCCTGTGCCTTATGCTCCTGCACGCCCGATGCGGGCACGGACCAGCGATACGCCCCGCCACAGCACCATGGCCATCAAAGCCGCCGCATAGCTGACGCTGGTGGCGTTATACGTCTTGAATGCCAGCAGGAAATGCACCGCAACCAGCACCGCCACGCCATAGACCAGCCGGTGCAGCCTGCCCCAGCGCCGCCCCAGCCTGCGAATGGACCAGTTATTGGATGTGAGTGCGAGGGGCAGCAGCAGCATGAAGGCCGCAAACCCCAGCATGAGGAAGGGCCTGCGCGTGATGTCATGCCACAGCACGGCCAGGTTGCCCTGCTGGTCAAGCGCCACGTAAACGCTCACATGCATCAGCGCGTACCAGAAGGCCAGCAGCCCCAGCATGCGCCGGTAGCGCAGCAGGCTGATGCCGCTCACCACCCGCAACGGCGTGACCAGCAATGCCGCAAGCAGGAAACGCACCGCCCACAGCCCCAGCCAGCGCTCGAACACATTGACCGGGTCCGCCCCCAGTCTGTCGTGCGCACCATACCAGAAATAGAGTGCTGCAGGCAGCAGCCCCACCGCCATCAGCACCATGGTCTCGCCGCGCCATGGCAGCAGCGTGCGGGTGCGCCCCGCCCCGGTCAGGCGCGGCATGCTCAGTAAAAGCGGCGCAGGTTCATGGTGCCATAAAGCCCGGCCACCTGCGCACCATAGCCGTTGAACATGAGGGTTTTCCTACGACCGCCACCAAAAAATCCGCCTGCGCCAATCACCCGCTCCGAGGCCTGGCTCCAGCGCGGGTGGTCCACATCGGGGTTGACGTTGGCGAAGAAGCCATACTCGGCGGCGTTCATCTGGTTCCATGTCGTGGGTGGCATCTGTTCCACCAGCCGGATGCGGGTAATGGACTTGATGCCCTTGAAGCCATACTTCCACGGCACGACCAGCCTGACCGGCGCGCCGTTCTGGTTGGGCAAGGTCTCGCCATACAGGCCCACGGCCAGCAGGGTGAGCGGGTGCATGGCTTCATCAAGCCGCAGCCCTTCCACATACGGCCAGGCCAGGCTGTCGAGCCCACCCGTCTGGCCCGGCATCTCGGCCGGGCGCACGACCGATTCAAACGCCACGTAGCGCGCGTTGCCCAAGGGCTCGGCCAGAGCGAGCAGGCTGGCCAGTGGAAAGCCATCCCATGGGATGACCATCGACCACGCCTCGACACAGCGCATGCGGTACAGCCGCTCCTCGATCGGCATGGCGGCGATCAGCGCATCGATGTCCCACACGCGCGGATGGGCCACCAGCCCTTCGACCGACACGGTCCATGGCCGCGCATGAAACCGGCCGGAACGGGTTGAGGGATCGGTCTTGTCCAGCCCGAATTCATAGAAATTGTTGTAATGGGTCACATCTTCCAGCGGGGTCGGTTTTTCCGCTGCCTGAAAGGGGCCGGGCCGTGTGTGCAGGGCCTCGGCAAGGGCGCGAGGCCCCGTGCCGACCGCCATGCCCAGCGTGGCCCCCGCCAGCAGCCTGCGCCGCGACAGCCAGACCCCGCGCGGCGTAATCTCGCTTGATGACGGACGCGGATAGGACCATCGGGCCATGAATGCCTTCCCCCTGTGCCTGTTTACGGCACCTTCAACGCATCGCACCCTGCGCGGTATCCCGGCAATACACAATACGGGCCGTAAAACATGACCGGACGTTAAGGTTGGCCCCTTGCCTCAGTCTGGCTCGGGGGATGGTGGCGGCGGCGCGATCTCGCGTTTTTCCAGGCAGGACGGGCACAGGCATGCGCCCCCGACCTGCGGCTGGGGGTGCACTGCCGGGCGTTGCATGCACCAGCAATCACCCTGCGGATCGCACCCGAACGGTGCCTGACAGATGGCGCAGTAAGCCAGTTCAGCCTCCTTCCCGCCATGCGGGTTTTACATGAATGCCACGAACATCGCGGCACACGGCCACAAAGGCATAGCATGACGATGGTGCGACACTGAAAGGCCGCAGGAGCGGCTCTGGCCTGACATCTGGCCCCGCAGGGCCGGGGGAACGTGCAGGCAGGTGGCTTGACCGCACCACATTACAACGCGCGGTTGCGACAGACGGCAAGCGCTGCGTCCCCCCTGCACCCGGCGCATCAGGGCCACACAGGGGCATTCCCTGCCGGCTGGCCCTGGCCTGAGCGCGCCGCGTGGGCAAGCGCCATGGGAAAGCCATGGGTCTAGCCGTAATGCAGGCGTGATGTTTTACGCCCGCTGCCCTTCCATCAGGCGGAAAACGGCGCGTGGCTGGTTCGCAGCGCCTCTGCGGCCTGCCTGCTTTTTCAGGCTGCCCGTCAGCGTTGTGCCTGATCGAGGTGGAATTCCACCGGCACGCTCAGCACGATCGGGTCGCCCCTGACCTCGGGCGGGGGCACCGGCAGGGGTTCGGCCCGCCGGAGCAGGTCCAGCGTTTCCGCATCGAGCAGCGCATGGCCTGCGCTCCGTTCGATGCGGGCTGAAAGGACATGCCCCTGCCGGTCCATTGCAAAATGCAGCACCGCAACCCCTTCCTGCCGCCCTGCCTGCGCCTGCGCGGGGTAGCGTTTGTAGTGTTCCAGCCGTGCCAGCAGTGCGGCCTGCCAGGTGGGCAGCGCATGCGTGGCATGGGCCGGGTCGGCCCCCGGCGCGGGTGCGGCCTGCGCTGGCGCAGGCGGGGCGGCAAGACTGGGCGGCGCCGTTGTGGCCGCGGCTGGGGGCTTGCGGTCAGGGGGGGCATCCCTGACAGGGGGCGTGGGCCGTTTCTTTTTTGGCGGAGTCTTTCGGTCTTCGTGGCGGGGCACGACAGCGGGCGGGTTGGGCGCGGGTGAAGGGGGGGCCGTGATCTCGGGGGGCGGCAGAGGCGTGGGGTCAGGCTGCGAGAGAACCTGCATGGGGCCGGGCGGCGCATCGGTCGGGGACACGGGGGTGGCGACAGGTTCGGGGGCCAGGTCAATGGCGATGGCCGCTGGCGGGGCCTCAGGCACGGGCATGACCGGGGGTGGCTGGCGCATCACCCACCACGTCGCACCCGCCAGCCCGCCCAGAACCACCAGCAGGGATGCGCCCCATACCAGCCCATCGCGCCGGTCAGCCCGCCGCAGGCTGGCGGCGCGCCATAGCGTAAAGGAAGCGGGTGTGTCACGGGTCGGGAAAACGGTGGGCATCAGGGTGCCGTGCTCCCCTCACCCGCATTTTGCAGGTTGACCAGGGCGACTTTCAGATACCCCGCCGCGCGCAGCCGGTCCATCACGCCCATCAGCGTGCCGTAATCCACGGTTTTATCCGCACGGAGGAAAATGCGCGCGTCACGGTTGCCCTGCGTTGCGGCGGCAAGGGCTGCGGGCAGGCTGTCGGGGGTCACGTCATCCTCGCCCAGCGCCAGCCCGTGATCGGCCTTTACGGTCAGGAAGACCGGAGCATCGGGGCGGGGCACAGGCTTTTCGGTGGAAGAAGGCAGATCAACAGGCACATTGACGGTGGTGAGGGGCGCCGTGACCATGAAGATCACGAGCAGCACCAGCATCACGTCGATAAAGGGCGTGACATTGATGTCATGCGCCTCATGCACGCTGTCATCACCGTGGCGGATACGCTGCATTGCCATGACCCGCCGCCCTATTCCGCCGCCGCGCGGGCATCATGCAGCGTGTAGCCGCGCAGCACGGCGCTGCCCTGCGCCGCGCGCCCCAGATCGCGCGAGACCAGGCGCATGACCAGCGCGGTGAGATCAGCCACCTGTGCCCGGCACCCCGCCGACTGGCGCATGATGTGGTTATAGATCACCACCGCCGGTATGGCGGCCACAAGGCCGAGCGCGGTTGCCAGCAGGGCCTCGGCAATGCCGGGGGCCACCACGGCCAGGCTCGTGGCCCGGCTGGCCGCGATGCCGGTAAACGCGGTCATGATGCCCCAGACCGTGCCAAACAGCCCGATAAAGGGGGCCGTCGCACCAATGGTGGCCAGCAGGCCGGTGCCGCGCATGAACCGCCGCCCCTCGGCGGCCTCCAGCCGCTCAAGGTGCAGGACTATGCGCTCCTTCATCCCCTCCGCATCGCCCGCGATATCATGCGACTGCCTGCGCTCGGCCTGCACCGCCACGAGCAGGGTGCGGGCAATGCGGCAGGCGGGCGCGCCATCAGCACCATCCGCCACAGATGCGCACTGGTCCAGCGCGGCGGCGGCGTTGTGCATCTGCCTGCGCGCCAGCAGGAGTTCGACGGTTTTGGCGATCAGGATGGTCCATGTGATGAGGCTGCACGCCACCAGCACGAGCATGACGCTGCGCACCACGGGCCCCGCATGCACGAACATCTCCCACGCGGAGAATGACATGGGCGAAGAAAGGACTGGCGGCATGAATGAATCCTGGATTTTTACTTTGTGAATACAATAACGGCATGCACGCCTGCTGTTCAGGACACACGATCATTCCTGACACAACGGAACAACGCTTTTGTGCCCGCACGGGCATGCCGCACCAGCAGATGGCAAATTCCGGCACATTATGCAAGTGATAATCAATATCAAATTATTGATGCCATAGCGCAAGCCCCCGTCGCGCCACGGCCCTGCTCGCCACATTTCTTTGATAAAACAGGTCTCTTTACGCTACTTGGCACTCGTGCTGTTACATGATTACATATTATTTCATGAATTTTTCGCTCTTATTCTTTATTTGACCATGTTGCCCGCAGGCAACACTTAGCTTTGTTCTTTGTTATAATAATGAGAATCATTTGCGTTATGTGTTGCGAGCGATTATCAACACCCCGTTTCCGTCATCATAATCAGACAACACACCCACCATGTAGGGTGCAGCAGGAGTGGTGAATTGAGCCAGCCAGAACTCTCCCCCACCAGGGCACAGGGGCACGGTCTTCGCGTGGCCGTGGCACTAGGCATGTCGGTCGGCCTTGGCGCAGGCGCGGATGAGGCCCATGCCGAGGCCCCGCCCGAACCGACCGATACAGCCGACAGCACCATCAAGCTGTCTGCCGTGCGCGTGGGCGGCCAGGCCCACGCGGAAGATGCCGGCATTGAATCGGGCAATACCAATAGCGAGACCCTGCATATCGCCCGCATGCCCGCCAGCGTGCGCGACACGCCGCAGACCATTACCGTCGTGCCGCAGGAGCTGATCAGGCAGCAGCGCGCCTTCACGCTCGACCAGGCGCTGGCCAACGTGCCGGGCATTACCCTTTCCACCGGCGAGGGCGCGGGCGGGCTGAATGGCGACCAGTTCCGCATTCGCGGGCTGCAGGCGCGTCAGGATATCTATACCGATGGCCTGCGTGATTTTGGCACCTATACGCGCGATACCTTCAACACCGAGAGCGTCGAGGTCATAAAAGGCCCATCGGGCGAATATTTCGGCGCGGGCAATGTGGGCGGTGTCATCAACCAGAGCCAGAAGCATGCCCATGCGGGCAACAGCTACAGCTATGACCAGACCTTTGGCAGCGGGCCGCTCTTTCGTGGCGTGGGCGACATCAACTACCAGATCAATGAGGACATGGCCATTCGCATCAATGGCATGTTCAACAAGCAGGATGTGGTTGACCGCGACAACGTGACCTCCAACCGCTATGGCGCCGCGGTCGATTTTGGCGTGGGCCTGCGCAGCAAAACGTCATGGCACCTGACATGGCAGTGGCTGAACAGCAACAGCAAGCCCGATTACGGCGTGAGCATGATCGATGTCGGCGGCATCTATCGCCCCATTACCGATTATGGCGTGGCCCGCAACACCAGCTACACCCGCAATTTCGACTTTGACCGCTCCAATATCCACACCCTCACCTCCGCGCTCAAATCAGACATCACGCGCTGGTTCACGCTCACCAATGACACGCGGCTGAGCCTGTACGAGCGCGATTACACCGCCACCACGCCTGCCGCGTGCTCGGGGGCATGCGCCGCCGCCATCCTCTCGGGTGGCAATTACGCCCTGCCCTATGGCGCGGGCGGCGGTGCGGCCTACCGGCAGCAGGGCTGGGGCGTGCAGAATGTCATCATGGGGCGCGCGCGCTTCAATACCGGTTTTGTCCATCATGACCTCAAGGCGGGGGTGGACATCAACTACGCCAGTGATTCGCGCTGGCCGGGCAGCTTCACCAACCGCACCAACAACCAGACCATCCGCAACCCGCAATATGCCTATCCGGGCACGTCGCTCAGCTTTCCCGCTACAGGCTACGGCAATGCCAATGCGCGTGACCTCGGGCTGTTCCTGGCCGACCGCATACAGCTGACCCGGCAGCTTTCGCTGTTCGGCACCGCGCGGTGGGATTCGTTCAGCAGCACGTATTACAAGCAGTCAACCGCAAGCGATGGCCGCGCCGAGCAGAAATCCGACCGCTGGAGCCCTTCGGGCAGCATCATGTATTCACCGCTGAAGGATACATCATTCTACTTCACCTTTGCACGCTCGTACAAGCCCGTGGGCACGGATGTGTCCTCACTGGTCACGGTCAAGCCGCAGGCGGGTGACGTGGCGCAGAAAGGCGTCAACCTCTCGCCCCAGCGCAGCGACCTGTTCGAGTTTGGCAACAAGTCCGACTTCTTTCACAAGCGGCTGGGCACCACGGTCGCCTTCTTCCAGATCAGCGAGAACAATTCGCGTTATTATGACGTGAATGGCGACATGGAAACCGGCTTTGCCGATTCCGGCAGTGGCCGCCGCATCCGTGGCGTGGAACTGAGTGCGAACGGCAAGATCACGCGCGACTGGCAGGTCTTCGCCTCCTATTCCTACATGGACGGGCGCGTGACCCACAGCAACACCGGCGATAACGGCAAGGTCGCGCCGCAGGTGCCGCACAACAATATGTCGGTATGGAGTTCGTATGACCTTTCGCGCATGCTGCTGCGCCCACAGTGGGGTGACCTCAAGATTGGCGGTGGCGCACAGTATTCATCAGGCTACTGGGCCGGTCCGGACACGACCAATACAGCCCGCATGCCCTACACCTTCAATCTCAATGGCATGGTTTCATGGGATTACAGGCACTACCATGTCTCGTTCAACGCCAACAACATCACCAACCGGCTCAATTATGCCTCCTCGTTTTCCGGCTCGCGGGCGGTTCCTTCACCGGGGCGTTACTTCCTTGGCAGCATTGGCGTATCATTTTGATACTTCTATATTCCAAAATGAATGACATATACTGTCCAAAACAAGAGAATACCGTGCTGAAATGAATGAATGCGGACAGGCTGCCCCAAATCGCCACGCCCGCCCCATGCCAGGCGTGGTGGAGACGCAGCTCATGCTGGGGCAGATCCATCTTGACCAGGGCCGCAAGGAGGACGCCTTCCTCATGTTCGAGGCGGCCGCACGCAGTGGCGACCCGCGTGCGGTGAACATGCTCGGCCGCGCTTACGAGCGCGGCTGGGGCACCACGCGCAACCCGGCCGCCGCGGCCCTCCTTTACACCCATGCGGCAGATAGCGGGTATGGCTGGGCGCTGTTCAACCTGGCCGACCTGTACCTGGCAGGCCAGGGCGTGCGGGCCGATCCGGGGCGTGCCCATGTCCTTTATGTCGCGGCATCACGCGCGGGGGTTGCCAAGGCCCTGAACATGCTGGGCGTCATGGCGGAACAGCGCATGGTGCCCGCGGCGCAGCCCGCAAGCGCGCCGATGTTCTTTCATGCCGCAGCAATGGCAGGCGACTGCTGGGGCTGCGTCAATCTGGCACGGCTGCATCTGGCCGCAGGCCAGACGGCGCAGGCCATGCCGTGGCTGCGCAAGGCGCTGGAATACGGCTTCGGGGATGTCTTTGCCGCCATTGCCACGCTTGTGGCCGCAAGGCCCGAGCCCCTGCTACGCGCTGTAGCGCAGGAGGCCACAAGGCGGATAATGCCCCCTGCCGATGACAGGTAATGGGGGACCTTGCCGTAAGTGCCGGATATTTTTCCCGACAGGCTTTTCGCCACAACACGATCGCATGACACATGAAACTGATGATAAAGAAATACGCCACGCCCCTTATTACCGGCCTGTTCCTGGTCTCGGCCATTTCCGGCACGGCCCTGTTCTTTCACTGGATGCCGGGCATGTTCCACTCCATGCATGTCTGGCTGAGCATGGTGCTGCTGCTGCCTTTCGTGCTGCATATGTGGCGCAACTGGTCGCAGTTCCTGCTGTATTTCCGCACGCCCTCGATGCTGGTGGCCTGCGGGCTGTCGCTGGTTGCCGCCATTGCCTTCGTGCTCACCACGGGGCATGCGGGCGGCAACCCAGCGCGCCAGCTTTTTCCGCTGCTGACCCATGCGCCGCTCAACACACTGGCCCCCGTGCTGCACGCTACACCCGACGCACTGGCCGAACGCCTGAGCCATGAGGGCTGCACGGTGCATTCCACTGACGAGACGCTGGAACAGATCGCAACGGATTGCGGCCAGAAGTCAAACGACCTCCTGCTGCGCCTGCTGCCGCATCATGGCGATCATGGGCATTGAGCACAATGATCCGGTCAACAGGAAATTCCTCATGCTGATTCATATTCCCGGCGTGCTCAGCCGCCATGATGTGGCCCATTGCCGCGCGGTGCTGGGCCGCTCGCAATGGGTTGACGGGCGCGTGACGGCGGGCGAGCAGTCCGCCAAGGCCAAGTTCAACCTCCAGATCCCGCATGACAGCGCGGAAAGCCGTGACCTGGCCGACCTGGTGCTGCAACGCCTGGGGTGCAATGCCACCTTCAACAGCGCGGCCCTGCCGCTGCGCGTGTTCCCGCCCCTGTTCAACCGCTATGACGCGGGCATGTGCTTTCACACCCATATCGACAACGCCATCCGTCCCCTGCCGGGCACGGGCCACCGGCTGCGCACCGATGTATCCTCCACGCTGTTCCTCAGCGAACTTGATGAATATGACGGCGGCGAACTGATGATACAGGACACCTATGGCACGCAGAAGGTGCGCTTCCCCGCGGGCGACATGGTGCTCTACCCCGCCACCAGCCTGCACAGCGTCAGCCCCGTTACGCGTGGCAGCCGCTGGGCGTCGTTTTTCTGGTCGCAGTCCATGGTGCGCAATGACGTGCAGCGCACCCTGCTCTACCAGTTCGACCAGTCGATCATCGAAACTCGCCGCACCCTGCCCGACAGCCACCCCGCCGTGCTCGGCCTGACCGCCACCTACCACAACCTGCTGCGCCAGTGGGCTGAACTGTAGCCGTACCGGCCTGACACCCTTATGGAAATTCACCATTTATGGAATTGCGTTGTTTCCATTGCATCCGCAATTGGCATGGCTGGATACGGCAACACATTCACGATAAAGACAGGCCGGAATACAGGGTGGAAACAGATACAATGAACATGACAGACGCCCGCCACGCCACAAGGCGCTGAGGTGATGGAACCGGACAGGACCATGCGGGGGCGGCTACGCGATATTGTTGCCGGGCTGTCGCTGGCATCGATGAACATTCCGCAGGTGCTGGGCTATACCCGCATTGCCCAGATGCCTGCGGTGACCGGCCTGTACACGGTTCTGCTCCCGCTTGTAGCCTTTGCGGGGTTTGGGGCCTCGCGCCATCTGGTGGTGGCGGCTGATTCCGCCACGGCGGCGATTTTCTCCAGCGCGCTCGGGCGCATGGCCGTGCCGGGCAGCGTGCATTACATGGCGCTGGTCAGCATGGTCGCCCTGCTCAGCGCGGGGTTCCTGCTCGTCGCGCGGCTGTTCCGCCTTGGCTTTCTGGCCGATTTCCTCTCGCGCACCGTGCTGGTGGGGTTCATGGCCGGCGTGGGCGTGCAGGTGGCACTTGCCATGACGCGCGACATGCTGGGCATAAATGTCACGGCCCATAACACCATGCTGCAACTGTTCCAGACAGTGCAGCGCCTGCCACGGCTCAATGGTCCGACGCTGCTCCTCTCGGTGAGCATTGTAGCGGCCATCATGGCGGGCGAGCGGCTGGTGCCCCGCCTGCCGCTGCCACTGCTCACGGTGGTGGGGTCGATCATGGCCAGCATGATGTTCGATCTGTCCGGGCACGGCATTGCCATCATCGGCCCGATTGAGAGCGGCCTGCCGCGCCTGCGCCTGCCTGATGTTTCGTGGAATGAAATGCTGGCCCTACTGCCGGTCACCACATCATGCGTGTTTGTCATCATTGCGCAGAGTGCCGCAACATCCCGCGCCTTTGCCCAGCGCTTTCATGATCCGGTCAATGACAATGCCGACATTCTCGGCCTTGCCGCAGCCAACGCCGCCGCCGGGCTGAGTGGCACCTTCAGTGTCAATGGCAGCCCGACCCAGACCGCCATGGCCGTGCAGGCGGGCGCGCGCACGCAGCTTGCGCAACTGACCTTTGCCGGCATCACCATGCTCGTGCTGCTGTTCCTGACCGGGCCGCTGCAATACCTGCCGCGCTGCGTGCTGGCCTCGATTGTCTTTACGGTCGCCCTCGGCATGATCGACCGGCGCGCCATGCTGGCCATCTACCGTGAAAGTCCGGGCGAGTGCGGACTGGCGCTTGCCACGGCGGCCGCCGTTATCAGCATCGGCGTGGAACAGGGCATATTCCTGGCCATTGCGCTCTCGCTGTTCCGCCATGTGCGGCACAGTTACGAGCCCCATACCATGCTGCTGTGTTATGATACGCATTCCGGCCTGCTTGAGCCGCAACCTGTCTCGACCGGGGTACAGACCGCGCCGGGCGTGCTGCTCTACCGGTTCTGCGCGGATCTGTTCTATGCCAACTCGATGCGCTTTGTCAGTGATATCCGCTCCCTCGTGGCCCCTGCGCGCGCGCAGCCTGACTGTATCGTGGTGGATGCCAGCGCGATTACCGATATCGACTTTTCAGCCGCAAGTGACCTGCGCGACCTGTTTGCCAGCCTCAGGCAACAGGGGGTCAGGATCATATTCGGGCGGGTCACGCCCTATCTCCGCGCCGACATGGACCGCCATCGCATCACCCCGGTTATCGGGGCGGAGAACATTTATGCCCAGTTGCATACGGCCATGGCCGCGGCACGCCACGGCATGAATACACACCCCCCCGCCTGATGGCGCACCGGCAGGAAGCGGCCAGCGGGTCACCTCCGCCCGCACCGCCTGAACACTGCGCCTGCGCATGATATTCTCTTTTACCAGAGCGGCTCTCAGTCTTTCAGGGGCTGGAGGATCTGGCTCAGGATGGTCGTGGTCGCTGGCTCGCGGTGAAAATCAAGGCAGCTTTCAATCCCTTCCAGATGCCGCGCCATGAGGGCGGAGGCTTCGACATAATCATGCGCCAGAAGCAGTTCCAGCAGATCGTGATGATCAGAAGACAGGCAACACGTCGTGTTCTGTCGCTCATACATGGTGATGATGAGCGACATGCGCAGGATCAGTTCGCCGGTAATGCTTTTCAGCACTTTGTTACCAAGTTCCTCGATCAGGGTCAGGTGAAACTGGCCGGAAAGATAGATCATGGCAATCGCGTCATGCGCCGCATGGGCCTGGGCTTCCTCCGCCATGATCCGGCGCAGTCGCTCAGCCGCCTGCGCCGATAGCCTGCGGTAAGGACGCGCGAGCAGGCTGACCTCGATCAGGCGGCGGCTGGCCAGTACGTCACGCGCTTCCTGTGGGGAGGGGCGGCTGACAAACGCCCCGCGCCCCGGCTCCAGCGTAACGATGTGCGAGCGCGACAGCAGCAGCAGCACCCGGCGGATCTTGGCGCGGTTGGAGCGAAAGATCTGGGCAAGCTCTTCCTCCGGCAGCTTGCTGCCAGGCGCCAGCTTGCGCTCCAGGACCGCCTTGCACAAGGCATCAGCAATGCGCGCCTCTTCCTTGGCAGATGATCCCATGGCCCGTGCCTCCCCTCCCCTTTTGCTGAAACGCATTTCTGTTGGGGCAGTCTGGCGCTTCCGTCAAGAGCCTTGATATTGTAAACAATAATGGTTGACGAAACACGTTTCCAAATCATACTGACTGACAGAGGCCACTGATATGGCCCACCTTAATCATGATTGGATGCCTGCCCGTGTCGCGCCTGCTGCTTATCAATCCCAATACCGATACGGACATGACGCAACGCATGGCAGCGTATGCCGAAGCCCAGTTTGCCGGTGCTGTTGCGATTGAGGCGGTCACGGCCCGGTTCGGGGCGCGCTACCTGACCAACCGCGTTTCCGTAACCATTGCAGGCCATGCGGTGCTCGATGCGCTGGCATGCGCGCGCGGCCCGTTTGACGCGGTGCTGGTGGCCTGTTTTGGCGACCCCGGGCGCGAGGCGCTGGCCAGCATCTGCCCGGTGCCGGTTGCGGGCATGGCGCAGGCTTCCCTTATGCGCGCGGCACGGCTGCCGGGGCGCTTCTCCATCGTGACCGGTGGCCCGGAATGGAAACCCATGCTCGTGACCCTGGTGCAGGCCATGGGATTGAGCGCGCGACTGGCGTCCATCCGCATCCTGCCCGCCGCGGGCAATGTGCTGGCGCAGGGCGGCGCTGCCGCCTGCCGCCAGATTGTGCGCGCCTGCAATGAAGCGGTGCAGGAGGATGGCGCCGCCCGCGTGGTGCTGGGCGGCGCAGGGCTGGCCGGCTTTGCCGCGCGGATTGCGCCCGACGTCACCGCCCCGGTCCTGTGTTCCCTGCACGAGAGCCTGCAGGAAACCTTTAACCTGCTGCAGCACCCCATGCCGCCGCAGCCCCCTCGGGATTGCATGGAGACGGTGGGCCTGTCCCCCGAACTGCACCGTTATCTGGCCTCTGGCGCGGCCGTGCGCGCCTGCCAGGATTGAAATCCATTTTTGTAAACAATATGCGTTGACACGTATTTTGAACCGATATTATCCTATATCCGTAATGAGAGACATTTCTCTCAAGTATCATTCCATATGATGATCCCGGCCTGCCGGGTGGGATAAAGAATAAGGACACCGGCAATGTACCTTGACGGAAAAAGCCCGACCGGATCGCATCCCTCCAGGCAGGCCCTGCCGCTGCTCCGTTTTTCCGTTCAGGCCCCCGGTCATCGGTTTTTCCTGGTGCTGACAAGCGCGCTGGTGCTCGGTGCGCCACGCGGGGCGGCCCTGGCCCGCACGGTAGCGGCCCATGATGGTACGCATGCACACGACGCCCATCCCGCCACCGCCCAGCCACAGGGCGTAAAGGCCACGGGCGGGGCCGAGCAGATCCGGGTGGGGGCCAGTGTTGTCCATTCAGCCGATGGCGTGACCGGGCGCGCACCCGGTGGCGGCCTGATCCAGAAACAGACCGCGCCCAAGGCCCGCAGCACCGTCACCCCCGACTACATCATGAAGCAGTCACCCGCGCAGAACGCCTATAACGCCGTCAAGCTGCTGCCGGGCATCGTAGTCGCCAATACCGACCCCGCGGGCCATGAGAAATCCGCCCTGAGCATGCGTGGCCTGACACAGGACCAGATTGCCAATGTATGGGAAGGCATGCCGCTGAGCAGTATCGGTGGCTACAACCTGGACGTGGCATGGGTGAGCGATAGCGAGAATATCGGCAGCGTTTCCGTGCAGCCCGGCTCATCCAACCTCGATACGCCCGCCATCAACGGGTCAGGTGGCATGTTCGAGTTCAAGAGCCGCGATCCTTCAAAGAAATTCGGCGGGCTGGCCGATGTGGGCGTGGGCAACCGCGACTATACCCGCCAGTTCCTGCGCGTGGACACGGGTGAATGGGGCAAGACGGGCATCCGGTCCTACATCTCGTTCTCCAACCAGCATGACACGTTCTACCATGGCCCTGGCCAGGAAGACTTCAAGCATATCGACTTCAAGATCCTCAAGGAATGGGGCGATGGCAACCGCGTGTCGCTGGTCGGTGGCTTCACGCGCGGCATTATCGGCAACGAGCCCTACTGGGACATGACCATGGCCAGCTGGAAGCAGAAGGGGCTGAAGAACGAACTGGCCGGTTCCTACAACCTCAATGATGCCGCTGGCGGCACCGATTACTGGAAGCTGAACTGGCTGCATTCCAAGACCTTCAACATCGCCGCCCCCTCGCACTTCAACTTCGGGCGGTTCGGGCTGGATGTCACCCCCTATGTCGCGGCCAACCAGAAGGTTTACGGCTCCGGTTTTGAACTCAACGACCAAGTGTACAATGGCTATGGCAGCAGCCCGCAATCCATTGTCATTCCCGGCCAGCAGGCGGGCCAGTCCTATGGCGTGGCCGAGCAGTACAGCAGCCTGAACGAAATGCGCGGCGGCGTGAACGCCAAGCTGAGCTACAAGGCCGGCAATCACCATATCTATCTGGGCTACTGGTTCGATTACGACAATTCCACCAACCTTGTCGGCTATACCGGGGTCAGCAGCGGGGGCGACCCGGCAACCTCATGGGGGCGGGCGCGCAACTCGCTGCGGCTGGGCAACGGGCAGGTTTTCTATTCCCAGAACTACAGCGACATTTCCACCGTCAACGGCATCTATGCGGGCGATACGGTCACGTTGCTCAACGGGCGGCTTGTGCTTGATGGCGGCATGCGCGTGACCATGATCCACCGTGACGGCACTGACAACATTCCTGGCCTGCAGCGCAAGGTCAGCGCCAACGAGTTCATGCCGCTGCCCACGCTTGGCGGCCATTTCCAGCTCAACAAATACGTGCAGATCTTCGGTGGGGTCTCGACTGGCGCCAAGGCCCCGCCTGACAGCGCCATGATCACCACCATCAACCCCAATACCGGGCAGATCGCCAATCAGGGCCAGACCCACATCCATGATGAATATAATATTACCGAAGAAGTGGGCATGCGCTACACCGGCAAATACATCATCGGGTCCTTTACGTATTTCCATTACAACCTGTCGCATCATCAGGTTTCCACCTCGATGTTCCTCGGTAACGAGGCCATCGGGCAGGTGATTGACGCGGGCAACCAGACGACCAACGGGTTTGACGCGGAAATCGGCACGCGCCCCATCCACCATTTCCGCCCCTATGCATCCATGCAGTATCTGCACTCGACCATCGACAACGATATCCAGGGCCTGCCCACCAAGGGCAAGATGGCGGTCAACACGCCCACATGGGCGGCCTCGCTTGGCGTGGACTGGGATAACGGCATCTTCTTCTGGAATTATGGCCTGAACTACTTCTCCAAACAGTATTCAACCTTCATGAACCAGGAAGCCCTGCCCTCGCTTTACACCATGAATGCCACAGTGGGTGCGCGCCTGCCGCGCAACAGCCTGGTGGGGCGTGGGCTGAGCTTTCTCAAAAGCCCGGAAGTCATGCTGTGGGTCAACAACATGATCGACAGCCACGCCTATTCCGCCATCAACAGCGTCAGCCTGACCAATACCACCATCGGCAAGATCCAGGGCACGGCGCCTACTTATAATACGCTGGGGCGTTTCTCCGCCGTAGTGACCTTCCGGGCCGGGTTCTGAGCGGGCACCGTGCAATGGAATCCATGAGCCCGCATGACCTTCACACGGCCACCACACCCGGGCATAGTGGCCTGCGGGGGAGCAGTGTATAAACATGCAGGCACGACCGGAAGCAGTTCCATCTTCTCCAGCCCCGCACGATGACAGGTTACGCAATAGCGATCTGCTCCCTGCGGCAAGGCAGGACTGGAACTGGTACGATTACCTGTCTTTCTGGATGTCTGATGTGCATAGCGTTGGCGGCTATGTCACGGCTGGCAACCTCTTTACACTCGGCCTGCCTTCAGGGCTGGTTTTTGCCGCCCTGCTGGCGGGCGTACTGATTGTAAACGCCCTGTGCAACCTTGTGGCGGTGCCCAGCCAGCGCACGGGCACGCCGTTTCCGGTTGTATGCCGCATGTCCTTTGGCGTGCTCGGCGCCAATATTCCCGCACTGATCCGCGGCGTGATTGCCGTATGCTGGTACGGCATACAGACCTGGCTGGCATCAAACGCGCTGGTGGTGCTGACCCTGCGGCTTGCCCCCGGCCTGACACCATGGGCCGAGGCCCGGCTGCACGGCATGCTGGGGCTTTCAGCCGTGGGGTGGGGCGCATTTGCCCTGTTATGGCTGGTGCAGGCCGCCATTTTCTGGCGGGGGATCGAGACAATCCGCCGGTTTATCGAACTGGCGGGGCCTGCCGTATACGCCATCATGATCGCGCTCGACCTGTACCTGCTCCATCATGTGGGGTGGCGCCATTTTTCCTTGCGCATTACGGGTGCGGGCGCCCCGTTGCATGGCAGCGCACTGGCATGGGCCAGCGTGAATGCCGTGGCACTCGTAGTCTCGTATTTTTCCGGCCCAATGCTCAATTTTGGTGATTTCGCCCGCTACGGGCGCAGTGCGGCGGATATCAGGCGCGGCAATTTCTGGGGGCTGCCGTTCAATTTCATCGGGTTTTCGGCCCTGACAATCTGCACCATTGCCCTGACCGCACCCGCTTTTGGCCATGTCATGATCGATCCGGTGGAAACGGTCGCGCATATCGATAGCCTGACTGCGGTCATATTCGGCATGCTGACATTCATCATTGCCACGGCAGGCATCAATATCGTGGCCAATTTCGTCTCGGCCTCGTTCGATTTTTCCAATCTCTCGCCCCGGCATATCAGCCTGCGGAGTGGCGGCATGATCGCGGCCGCCGGATCGATCGTCATCATGCCATGGAAACTGTATGGCAACCCACAGGTCATGCATCTGACACTGGATGTGCTGGCGACGTTTATCGGCCCGCTATTTGGCATCCTTGTCTGTGACTACTATATCGTGCGCCGCCGGCAGGTTGATGTTGCAGCGCTTTACACGACCAGTGCGCAGGGCCGTTACTGGTACCGCAACGGGGTTAACCCGGCGGCCGTCCTGGCCCTGCTGATTGCGGTGGTGGCGGGGGGCGCGAGCGTGTTCGTGCCTGCTTTATCGGCCCTGTCCGAATTTGCATGGTTTATCGGATGCCTGACGGGAGGGTTGTGTTACCTGGCCTTGATGAAATCGGACCATGCCATCAATTCACCTTCCTGATGACCAGCATATACGGTAGCGGCGCAGGCAGGCTTTGGCAGGAGAGCAGCCATAAAGTCGCCACGGGGTACGTATGTCAGGGCAGCAGGCCGTTTCCTACCGTATTTTCCTGCAGAATATAAAATTGTTTTTCCATCGTGACATAAATAGAAAACCCATTGCGCCACATGCCATCCACATACCCGCCAGTAGAGCACACAAAGCGGCGCGACCATCTTGGTATATACAACTAAAAAGCGCGGCAGCAATAAAGACCAGGCCGAAAAGAGCAATCATGATTTCCCACCAACCGGCTCCACTTTTCTGTTTGTAAAAAGCAACCAGTGCGGATAACTGCACCAATAAATAGCTTATCATGATACATATGGCTCCCACAGTGCCAAAAAATGCATAAATATCCATTCCACCAGAGGGGAGCGCCGGCATGACCGGCTTCAACAGGATAAGCAAAAATTGCTGGGATACAATCAAAACGGTAATCCCGAATGGAGAAAGGATATGATCTGACAGGAATGCTGCGCTGGATGCTGGCAAAACACTGCCCGACCCGCTCACGACATGACGCGCGAGATTGCTGCATGCCGTAATGGCCGCGACTGTTCCGGCAAAAGCAGAGCCGAGTGCCGCAAACCCAAAGGCAACCATGCTCCATCGCCCTATATAGTGGCGGGCCATATCAGCAAGGGCATTGGATGATACGGCCAGGGCCGACAGGCCACCGAGGTGCCGCTCAAAGCCATATTGAATAACAGCCATGACACCAACAAACATGATGCCGGATATGATGACACTTGCCGCCAGGGCCTGATGCATCACACGGGGTGAATGTCCATTTTCTTCTGACAGGGTCATGCATGATTCAAATCCTGCCCAGGACAGGAAGGCAATGACAACACCAGAAAGGATAGAAGATATTCTGATGGGCTCCGCGGGCACGACAGTGGGCGCAACAGCAGCATGAGGCTGCATTAAAACAGCGCCGCACAGATAGATGATCAGGATGATTCCCACCCCTTCCATGGCCAGCAGAACATGCATGATGGTATTGGTCTGGCCACGGATGATCATGAGATTGAAAAACAGGACAAGCATAAAAAACGGCAGGTAAGACGTTATATGCATATCCGGATACAACATATGAATAATATCCGAAACAAACGAGGCTGTCACATTTGGGTTGGCCAGTGAAAAACTTGCATAGGCACCCAGTAGTGCAAGGGATGCAAACTGCCCCGCCCGTTTCCCCAGGACCTGCCCGACCGCAACGTCAGCCATCCCGACATGCCCCCCCATGGAGGCAAGGCGGCCAAAGCTATAGGCGATGGCGGAGATGCCGATCCAGCCAAGCCCGTATACTTTCCACAAGGCAACATGGGTCAGCCCCACCAGCGCCTGCCCATTGGCACACAGGACCACCGTGGGGCTGATGAAAGCCAGGGAAAGCGCCAGAAGCTCGATTAACCCCAGCTTACGTTTCGTGCAGCCGGGTTCCGATGTGCCAGACATGTTGACGCCACCCCACAAGAAAACACAGATACCGTGACAGTCACGGGCATGTCATAAAGCTGTAATGGTAACAGAATGACCATCCCGTTCCGGCCTGGATATCCGTTACGGGATAATAATATAATACCGGACACATATTAAACCCAAATCCATAAAAATATTTTAAACTTTATTCTGGAATACACCTGATGGATTCTTTATTTTATGCATTTATGTTGCCTTATAGCAACATAATTTTCCTTAAACCCGATGCATCCATTATTCCTTTATCAGGCAGCTTGAAATTAACATATTCCATATATAGGATTTTTTTCGGAAAGAACCGGTCAGATACCGTTCATTCCATGCTCTCTTTCGCGCTCCCCCGATCCGGTCCGCGCGTTCAGGCGCGCATCTTCCACTCAACTGGAAGAAAGGAACAAACCCATGAGTCGTCAGAAAACACCGCAACAGCATGACAGGCTTGGCCCTGATATGTCGCCGGTTGCCATGACGGTGATGACGGCTACTCATTCCCAGGAGACATGCCATCCCTGTACTCAGGCGACACTGGCGTTCGGGTGCGATCTGTTACAGGCATCATCTGCCATCCTGTTCTGGGTTGATTCCGCTCAATTTGTTCAGACAATAGAGCTGACCGGTACGGAAGCCGACCTGTTGCCGGAGTATTTCAATAACGGCTTCTATACCTACGATCCCCTCAGCATCCGCAAGGTTCTGAATGGATCAAACAATGTGCTTATGCTGGATCATGAGCGTAGCCACAATTCACATGACCACAACCAGATTCATGATACGTTTTTGCAACGTCACGGAATTGTAGACGAAATCAATTTTCTTTTCCGCAATGAAAATGACGCCGTGGCGCTGTTAAGCGTGATGAAGCGCCAGGTGGACCGCACGCCTTTCCCGACTGATTTCCAGTGGGAAGCCCTGCGCCGTTACATGGAATTTACCCTCCAGCAGCATCCACAGATGCGTGACCGGCGGATATGTCGTGTCCTGAAAGAAAAGTTCCAGCTTACCAACAAGGAAGTCGAGGTCGTTTTCCTGCTTGAAAAAGGCGCCTCGAACTGGGAAATCTCGGAAATAATGCATATCGGGGTTTCGACCGTAAAAACCCATATTGTCAATATATTGAACAAGACTGGCGTCGGCAGCAGGGCGGCTGTCGCCGCTTACATGCGCTCCTTATGATGCCCTGCTGGCTATCGCTTTAATGAAACACAATGCGGGGAAAATAGAACGATACGATAAAATTCGGCACATCCACGATCTCGCTCACGCGCAGATCCCCGCAAACCGAGCAGAGCATGTAAGCATTGATGGGTGAGATACCATACTGGCACCCCAGCAGGTCGATCATACGGGAAACACTTTCCCGTGCAGCCTGAAACAGGTCGGGGCCGATCCCGGTCGTAACTTCATATCCTGCTCCGTCAAGATGACGTGTAACCGGGCCGGAAGTGGTCAGGCGCGGCGCGGGCAGAGCCGTGCGCTTGAGTAACTCAACACGTATTTCCACATTCATGGCGCTTTCAATTGCGGTTCCGCATACTTCGCCATCACCCTGCGCCGCATGCGTATCTCCCAGTGACAGGAGCGCCCCTTCCACTTCTACCGGCAGGTAAAGTACGCTCCCTTCAGCGATATCGCGCAGATCCATGTTGCCCCCTACCCGCCGTGGCGGCACAACGGAATGCGGGCCCGGCTCTGCCGGGGCTACGCCAATCGTGCCAATAAAGGGCTTCAATGGCACCCGCACGCCCTCATGGCCAAAAAGCGCAGGCCCCAATGTGACACGATCGTAGCGCCATAGATAAAGGGATGGCTCGGGAAACTGGTCTGCCAGCAGGCCAAAGCCGGGTATGTTCGCAGTCCAACCCTGCCCCGACGGATGGAAGCGGTTGACGGTTATTTTAAGCGCATCCCCCGGTTGCGCACCCTCTACATAAACAGGTCCGTTAAGGGGATTGATGCGCCCGAAATCGAGTGTCTCCAGTGTGCGGGCGGTTGCATCCACGTCTATCTGACCGCCAGAAGCATCGGCACACTCGAAGCACAGAACGTCACCAGACCCGGCAACATGAACGGGCGCCGTGTCACGGTTCCAGCCAAAATGCGCCTTATGGCGGTGAATGGTATGTACGCAGGCCTGACACATCTGGCGGAACCTTCTATAAATAAAGGGAAAGCAGCCTGTTTAGAACTGCGCGGAAACCGTGCCGAAATACTGCCGGGGCGCACCGATAAACAGCGTCGGATAGTCACCGGAGAGTGGATAACCCTCGATCCCCATGCCTCCTACATAGGTGGTATTGAAAAGATTGTAGACACCAAAATTAATCTTGAGGTTTTTGGCAAATCCGATATGCCCGAAATTGTAGGTAGCCGAAAGGTTGGCCAGCCAGTAAGCCGGTACGTATGTGTCATTCACATAAGAAAGCGGCCGACGCCCTGTATAGGTCGCGCTGAACGTAGCGCTGGCATTTTTATACGTGTATGTCGCATTGGTTTTATACATGAACTTGGGGTAGGCAACCTGGTGCTTGCCTTTCAGGCTCACATACTGGCCTTCATATTCAATACCGCCTTCATACTGCGCATCATTGTAACTGAAGCTGTTGAATATTTCCAACCCTTTGACCGGGCGTAGTGTTGCAGAAACATCCGCGCCGTTCATGGTTTCCTTACCTGCATTGGTAAAGGTGCTGTAAGGCTGGAAAATATTGCCCGCTTCCGTACTGACCAGCCGGTTATAATAATCAACATGATAAAAATCGACCGAGGCAGACAGGCGTCTGGAATTGTACCTGTAGCCGACAACATAATCCCATGTCCGTTCAGGCCGCAGGGAGTTTTTGGTATCGTTGAAAACCTGCTGGTTGGAATCTGTCCATGCCCCGCCATTGGGCATGTTCCACGGATAATAAGTATAGGCGCGCATGTTTTCCGCTATATCGAAATACAATTCATGGTGCCGGAGAAAGGTATAATTCATTGAAAAATGCGGGAGAAAGGCATCTGCCGCAGTCAGGTTGCCACGCGGCAGGGCACTGGCTCCTGTATAGGCGGCGTTGTTGTAACTTGCACCACCATGCGTGGTCTGCAGCATGGAGCGAAACCCTGCGCTGACCGTCAGGTTACGCCTGATGTGATATGTATCCTGCAAGAAGAACTGGAAGGTATTGGTATTGTACTCATCGTCGAATTCAGTCGTATAGGGATTGACATATGGCCCCATGGAACTGATCGGCTGCCCCTGCCCCAACAGGGGTTCGCTATACAAACGGGCAGGGAAACTGTTCCAGTTATTTTCATACCAGAAGCCAGCCTGGATGTGGTTCGATGCAATATCATACTCAAAGGACTGTATGCCACCGATCCGGCGCATGCCCATATGGCCGACATACTGGCTCATGGGCGAACCGTTGGGGGAAGGAATGGCTTCCTCCATTTCATAGTTGCCGCTGGAGACATGGGCATACAGGATTGTTTTTTCTGTCAGGCGCGGTGTCAAATGGAATTCGGCAATAAGGGCGGAAAGGAAATTACGCTGTTTCTGCCCGGCATCATTATAGGTTGCACTTGATTCATCCTGCGCATTACCCAGTTTCTGTATATTGGCTGAATAGTTCCCCTGTGCTGCGGCATAGGCCTCGCCATAGTTCGGGTAAAGGTAATTCAGGTTTCCGCCCAGTGTTTTCAGCATATTCAGGCTTTCCGCCATGTAATTGTACTGGTCCAGTTCGGACCAGTCAAAAATGGCAGAGATTTTGCCTACATCATGAAATGGCTGAACAAGTTTGAAATTGACCTGCTGGGCAAGCTGGTCGCCATAGCCTTTCCATAAATTATCGTCAGTCCGGGCATAGGAAGCATAAAACCTGGTTCCCGAAGCATTCAGCTTGCCACTATCCACCCGGGCAAACGTGCGAAAGGTGTGGTTGCTGCCAAATGTCTGTGATACGCGTCCGCCTGCCTCTTCGTCAGGGTCGCTGGTGCGGTAGGTCAGGGCACCACCAAGGTTGGTTGTGGAGGGCGTGCTGAGCGCCCCCCCACCCTGGGAGAGTTGCATGCCAGCAATATTATCCTGAATCACCGCCTCATTGATATCGAGGCCGTTATATTGCTGGAATCCCTGGTCACCCATGGGTATGCCGTCAAGCGTGGCGCCGATCTGGCTCTGGTTGAAGCCACGGATGTAAAGCGTATTTGCCACCGTATCGAGGCCGAACGGGTCATCGGATGCAAAGCTTACGCCCGGTGTCGTATTCGCCAGCACGGCCAGCGGGCTGGTGCCGGGAACATAAATGTCCATTGTCTTGCGCGATACGGCCTGCTGCGACCCGCGGGAAACATTATGCGCCGTGGAAACCCTGAGCATTTCAGGCGCTGGGGGCGGCACGGGCGCGCTGGTCGTGGGCTGGGCAGCACGGGTGCCTGCACGACCTGAAGGCTTGACATGGCGCGGTTTGGCTGTCGTCGTATTATCTGCCGCGACTGGAGCAGCATAGCTGCTTTCTCCCCCCAGTCCGATGACAAGGGCGGGAATGGCAACTGCGCATGACAATGCACAAGTAAGATGATACCTGTATTGAAGTATATTCATAAACCTGTACTCCTTTTTATGCCATGCAAGAATGACAATAATTTTTATTTATAAAAATTCATGCCGTGCATATTCCCGATTTCAAGATGCGGTTTTTACAATCCATACGCGATCGCGTTACAGAAATGGATGCCCCAGCAACCCACGGGTTGCGCATGGAAACACAAAGGGTCATGGCGTTACGGAACCTGAAGCGCAAACTCCTTGCGGAACGGCAGCGAATACCGTTATTTCCAATTTCTGTTTGGGAAGAAAAAGCGCAGAGACTTCCACGATTGTGCTGGCCGGGCGATTTGGGCCCACCCATTTAGCCAGCAATGCTGCATGGGCGGAAAGTTCGGCAATATCCGTTGTATAGATGGTCCAGCTTAACAGATGCTCGCGTGTCAGGCCGTCCGCTTTCAGGCAGGCATCAAGCGTTGCCAGCACGAATTCAATCTGCCCGGCCATATCGTCTTCGCTGATGATCTGCAGGTTTTTCAGGCCACCCCTAAGCGGCGCAACACCGGCATAGTGGACCATGTTGCCGAACTTGACTGACTGGGAAAAACCCATGGCGCCGAAAATATCCGCGTCAAGGTAACCGATATCCGGTGCCGTGCGGCTAATATTGGTGCAAGTTTTCATTATTTGCTGCTTTTTGCAAGATCGGCGGCCTGGGTGGAGGTCAGGCTCTTCTGCCCGATGGACGAAGTATTGTGCACTTCATGCGGCATGTTATCACGCACGATCGTCATCGGATCTTCGAAATCACCAACATAACCCAGCGCGAAACAGCCGGTCTGATATCCCATCAGCTTCAGAAGGTCATCAGGCAGCGTTTTCGCGATCTCGACCGGGGTTGTGAGGTACTGGTTTTCTTCCTGCCTCACCCAGCCAACAGCATAGGTAATATTGATGGCCTGACGTATTTTTTCCGATATGTTGGCACCGGCTCCATGCCAGACCTTGCCCGTATAAAACAGCGCGGAACCACGGCGCATTACAGCGGGAACGGCTTCACTGTCATCGTATTTGGTGCGGTCATCCAGATGACTGCCGGGCACGACGCGGGTTGCCCCCATTTCTTCCGTATAATCAGTCATGGCCCAAAGAATATTGCACTGCACATCGTAATCCGCGGGAAAAGGGAAAAAATCCCATACGATCTGGTCGAGATGGAGTGCCTGTGCAGGCGAACCCGGAAAGACGCTGATGATCTGCGTCAGATGCAACTGGACTGTCGTGGCCTTGTGCAGAAACTGCTTTGCCACCTGCGTGGCGGTATTGTTCATGACAAGTTCACGCGCCGCGGGTGAACGTGCAATCAGGGCGCCCGTCCGTTTTGTGAGTTTCCCGATGAAATTATCAGCCCCGTAGAGAGTATGATCAATATAAGACTGCATTTCCTTGGTGATCCTGTCCATCAGTTCCGGTGATGCCAGGTCATCTACAATCGCGTAGCCATATTTACGCAGGGTTGCGACCACTTCTTCAGGTGTAGCCGTGGGGGGAAGGTGAATGGCTTCCATGATCGTTTCTCACTTGGGTTGTGACTGAAAACCAGCGTGCGTGTGCTGACGTGGATTTTCAATCCATCTTTGGATCGATAACGCAATGGAATTGCCGATCACATCCCCCAATGGAACGGTCCTGTCGCAGGAACCCATCAAGTAGGGACAGGTCATGGCCGCCGGTTCGCGTTCCCGGCCTCCATGCCTTAAAATAATATTGTGGAATAACAGATGTTACGGCACGGAAGGCAAGTCCCAGCGTGTCCCGATCGCCAGTTCAATGCCTGCCCTGCCTGCAATTACGACGGCCTGATGGCGCAAGGTCCAGTATCATGCAGACTCTGGCCGCCACCATGTTAAAGTAACGACGGGTCACGACCAGATACGATCACGGCACGCACATTCATGCCCGCAATCCAGTTTGCTGCAAGCGTCATTATTGTGGCGGCCAGATTGATGCTTTCCCATGCCCCGGGTAAGATGCCGAGCCTGTTAAAAGCCCTTGCGAGACGGTTTCGTCCCCTATAATCCGAAGGAACTGTAGACAGAAGGTCGAATGGCGGATCAGGACAGAAAGAGAAAATTTTCGGGTCGGCCTGACAGCTGGATGTCAGGAGAACTGGATGCCCTGATCCTGAAAACCGCCACCCGCCTGTTTGGCGAACAGGGCTACGCCGCCACATCGGTCGAACAGATCGCCGCCGTGGCCACGGTGGGCAAGCAGACCATTTACCGCCAGCACCCCTCCAAGGTAAACCTGTTCAAGACGGTCATTGCCGAACCGGGAAACAGCTTCCTCCTCGCCGCCTCTCCATCGGATGAAATGGTATCCAGCGATCCGCTGCAGGCGCTGTACAAGACCATGCGGATGCTGCTTGACCTGATCCTCAGCCCCGAAACACTTTCGCTGAGCCGCCCCTTCATTTGTGAAGGATGGCGTTTTCCCGATCTGGTGGACCATGCCGGTGCCCATAACCTTTGATCTGCTGGAAAAACTGAGCTGCAAGCTTCTGACCGCCGCCTCCCGCACGGGCCTGCTGCAAGAGGGATGCGAACCTGAAGAAACCGGACAGGTGCTGGCCACGCTCTGCCTTGGGGGACCACACCAGCAGATGCTGTTCGGGCGCAGGATCCTGACAATGGCAAAGGAGCACGACGACTATCTAGGCTCAGGACTCATTCTTTGAAGGAAAAGATGAAGCTTGCTGCGATCTGGATTGCGGACATGAACGTATGAGCGCACCGGTCGCACCTGACCGCAACACGTCGCCAGTCTTTCAACTTTGCAAACATGGTTTCGATAAGGTGGCGCTTTTTATACAGGTGCCAGCTGTAAGATGGCTTTGATTTTCCGGTTCTTCCTCGGTGGAATGCAGGCGGTAATGTTCCGTCCGGCACGAGATCATCTGATCCGGTTGCTGTCATACCCCCGATCCCCAAAGACCCCTTCTGTTCCTTCCAGTAGGTCCGCCAGAAGAACACCTGCCCCTTTGAAGTCACTGACCTGTCCAGCAGTCAGATACAGGCGGACAGGCCGGCCCTAGCCATCACACACGGCATGCAGCTTTGAGTTCAGTCCGCCTTTTGTCCGTCCGATATGGCGGGGAAAAGCCCCTTTTGAGCAGGGACGCCGTCGTCCTGTGTGCCTTGAGGTGTGTCGCATCGATCATCAGGCGTTTTGATCGACCCGCCCGTTCACTCATATGCTGCAAAGATCCGATCAAAAACACCAGGACGGCTCCAGCGGATGAACCGGTTGTATAAAGTCTTATGCGGACCATACGCTTCCGCCGCATCTTTCCACTGAAGGCCGTTAAGGATCACATAAACGATCCCCGCTCGGAACCCGCCGGTCATCCACGCGCGGCATGCCGTGAGCCAGAGGGAAATACGGCGTAATCCCCTCCAGCTGGCTTTCAGACAGCAAAAACACGTCACTCACAGGCTTACCTTCCACGAGGATCTGTGAATCATGGAATATCGCTCAATTCAATAAATTAATAGATCCTGAGCCAGGTCGAAAGCCTGTGGGCGAGGCGCAAGGAATGGCGGGCTGTCGCGACCCGATACGAGAAGACAGCCACATCCTTTCCCTCCGTCATCCTCCCTGCTGCTCCTGACAGGCCCTTAATGGCTTCCCCATCCGCCCCCACCAGGCGTTTCGATGGAAATGACTTCTTCTGCCTTCATCGTAACGGACCCTTTACCACCAACGACCTGTTCATTGCCGTCCCGGTCCGTCTTGACATTGCGCCCAACCGCACCGTCCTTACCCCCATGCAGCCCGTAAGGACTGAACCGACGCCGGTCCGACTGGAACGAGACACGGGCCTCATGCCCGATAACCCGAAGGGACCGGATGACACCACATCCGCCCCTGTGCCGCCCTTCCCCACCGGAGCCTTCGCGCAATTGGTAACATTCGACACGCAGCGGATAAGATATTTCCAACGCCTCGATAGGGGTATTCATGGTATTGGTCATATTGACCTGCACCCCGTCCATCCCCGCCCCATGTGGCCGACCGCCCTGTCCGCCACATATTGTCTCGATATAGGTATAGGACTGCCCGTTTCTCGGATCGACGCCCCCGATGCTGACAAGGTTCATTGTGCCCTGGCTCGCAGCGGGAATGCGATCAGGCGCAATCTGGGCAAACGCCCTGAGAACCGCATCAGTGACCCGCTGCGTTGTCTCGGTATTGCCTGCGCACACGGCGGCCGGGGCCTGCGCATCAAGGAAGCTGCCCTTGGGAATACGGATATCCAGCAGGCGCAATACGCCTGCATTGGCCGGCAACGTCGCATCAATCAGCAGCTTGACGGCAAAAAATGAGGCTGACTGCGTCATCGGTGCAACCGCGTTGACGTTACCCGCGCATTGCGGCGATGAACCTTCAAAATCAAGCACAAGCCTGTCGGGGGAAATTGTGGCGCGCACGCATATCCTGACGGGATCGGTATTGGAGCCGTCATCGTCAAGAAAATCTTCCGCCTCGTACACGCCGGGCGTCATTTCAGCCAGGCGGCGACGCATCCGGCGTTCGGAATAGTCCAGGATGGCTGCAAATCCGCTTGCCAGCGTGGCATGGCCAAACCGTTCGGCCACCTCCTCCAGCCGGGCGATGCCCACACGTAGCGCGGCAAGCTGGGCGTTCAGGTCGCCGCGCCGCTCTTCGGGCGTGCGCACATTGCGCAGGAAAATGGCCTGGATGTCTTCCTGGAGCACGCCGGCACGATACAGTTTGACAGGCGGCAGAATGATGCCTTCCTGATATATGCTGCGCGATGCCCCCGGCATCGAACCCGGTTCCATTCCCCCCACATCGGAATGGTGGGCGCGCGTGGCAACGTACGCAACGCATGTGCCATCAATAAACACCGGTGCCAGTAACGTGACATCAGGCAGGTGAGCGCCTGCTACAAACGGGTCATTGACCATCACGATGTCACCCTGCTCCAGCGGCCCGCTCCGCGCAAGGATCGGTGCCACTGCGCGCATCATGGAGCCAAGGTGCACGGGCACATGCTCGGCCTGGGCAACCAGCTGCGCATGCTGGTCGAACAGGGCGCATGATGCATCCATCCGCTCTTTGATATTGGGGGAGAAAGCGGTCAGCTTGAGTACTGCCCCCATTTCCTGGGCCACCGCTTCAAGTGCATTGCGCAGGACCTCAAGCGTGATCGGGTCAATCGGGTTAGCTAGCGGGGCACTCACAGCGCGACCTCCACAATAATATTGCCTGACGGGTGTACAACCGCACGATCATCGGGATAGAGCACGGTCGTTGCCGAGACTTCCTCAACCACCGCAGGCCCGATAATGACATTACCGGCACACAGGTGTTCACGGCGGTACACTTTCGCCGTATGGAACGACCCCGCCTCGCCTGGCTGCGCGCCTTCAAAATAGATCGTCCGTTCGCCACGGATCGCCTCTGGTCCGCACTGCTCGCCGCCCGCTGGCAGCACGGGCAGGGCGGGCGCATCAATATGTCCGATCGCGGTTGCGCCAAACCCCACAATTTCAATCGGGGCCTGCGGGTCTGCGTGCCCGAAGCGCTGACGGTGCGCTTCATGGAATTTCCCGGGGAGCGTGTGCCACGCAGCCCTCAGGTCCCCTTCCAGCACGATCGAGAGTTCATAACTCTGCCCCCGGTACCTGACATCGGCCCGCAATTCGACCGACCGCCGCGCCTCTGGCACGCTATCGGCCGCCAGCAGGGCATCGCCGCGTGTGCGCAGATCCTCAAGGCGTGCGATGACCGTATCCTCGGCCAGATCGGCATGGGCTGCGATGAACGTCTCGTTCACCTCGTGCCTGAGATCGGACACAAGCTGCCCCAGAGCACACAGGATGCCTGGCGTGGGTGGAACCAGAATGGTCTTCATGCGCAGTTCACGCGCCACTGGCGCGCAATGCATGGGACCAGCCCCGCCAAAGGGAACCAAGGCAAAACTGCGCGGGTCATAGCCCCGTTCGACAGAGACAACCCGGATACCGCGCACGATATTGGCATGCGCCACACGCAGCACGCCGGCCGCCGCCTCGGCTATCGACAGCCCCATGGGGTCGGCCAGATGGACCCGGATGGCGGTCTCGGCCGCCTGCAGGTCCATGAGCATGTCACCACCCAGACGGGTCTGGCTGTCAAAACGGCCCAGCACAATATTGGCGTCCGTTACGGTGGGCAGCGTGCCACCGCGTCCGTAACATGCGGGGCCGGGCACGGCTTCAGCGCTCATTGGCCCCACGCGCAGTGCGCCACCCTCGTCAATCCAGGCAATGGAACCACCACCTGCCCCAATAGCGTTGATATCAATGACCGGCAGTCGGATGGGAACGGTCTCGAGCACCGCGGAACGGGTAATGGCAGGCCGCCCGTTGCGGATAAGGGAGATGTCGGTGCTGGTTCCGCCTATATCCATGGTGATGATGTCATGGATATCGGCAAGGCCAGCCACATGGGCGCTGGCGACTACCCCTCCGGCCGGGCCGGACAATACGGTATGCACCGGCTTGGTACGGGCGCCGTCAATGGTCATCAGGCCACCTGCGGCATCGATCACCATGATTGGCTTGTCCGCGCCCAGGCCCAGTCCTTCGCCCGGGTCACGCAGCAGGTGGGAAAGCGAGCGCAGATAGTTTTCCATGACAGGGCGCAGATAGGCGTTCATTACCGCCGTGCTGCCGCGCTCGAATTCGCGGAATTCGGACACGACTTCCGCCGAAGCACACACGACCACCCCCGGCAGCAGGGCCTCGAGCCTTTCACGCGCCCGGCGCTCATGCGACGGATTTGCGTAGGAATGCAGGAACAGAATCGCAACGGCCTGCACGTCAGCGGCCTTCATTTCATTGGCGATCTGTTCCAGCGCGCCTTCATCCAGGGGCTCGACTTCTTCTCCGGCCGCATTCATGCGCCCGGCAACGGTAAAGCAGCGTTCACGCGGGACCAGCGGTTCAGGCCTGACCACGTCGATATCGAACAGGCTGGGCCTGTTCTGCCGTCCGATGAGCAGGATATCACGAAAGCCCCGGTTGCAAAGCAATGCAGTCCGCGCACCGGTGCGCTGGATGACCGCATTGGTCGTGGTGGTCATTCCATGCCCGACATAATCGACATCGGCACCACTTTTCCCCTGAAGGGCCAGAGCTGCCTTGAGGCCCTGCACCGTGCCCACGGCCCGATTGGCTGGTGTGGTCGGCACTTTGGCAACGGTGATGCGGCGGGTCGCCGCATCATATGCAATACTGTCCGTAAAGGTTCCACCGACGTCGGACGCAACGCTTAGCTGCGACAATGCTTGTCTCCTAAAACATAGAATTAACGCGACCCGTGCAGGCCGATATAAGGCCCAGCACACGCCCTGGAGCCTGTGCCAGCCAGTCTGTCATACCCTGTTTAGAACTCGGCCCTGATGGAACCGAAGAACATCCGCGGTGCCCCGGGCGCCAGCGAGGCATAGGTCAGCGCACCGCTGGAAATGGACATTGGGTTACCATTGGCCCCCATGGTCGAGATGTAATGCGTGTTCGTAAGATTCGTGATATTGAGGCTGAAGATCAGGTTTTTTACGACCGAAAGCTTCTTGTCATATTTACCGAGGTTAGAGAGCTTGTACTGGATGCCCAGATTCGCCATCCAGTAACCAGGCATCTTCACATCGCCTGTATAGCTGTAATTTCGCGCCCCGATGTAGTTTCCATCAATATAGGCGGTGGCATTGTGCCATTCATACGATAGCCTTCCCTTATACATAAAGCGCGGATAATTGACGATCTGCACGTTCTTTGTATTGTAGGCAATGCCAGCACTGCTGATATTGTTATCATAAACCGCGTGATCGTAACTGATACTGTTGGTAAGCGCCAGATTACGGATGGGGTTTACGGTAACGCCCACATCCACGCCGTTCATCGTCACGCCACCAACATTCTCGACAACCGACTGGGGGTTGATGATGCTGCCGGATGTAACCTGCTGCAAGCGGTTTTGGAAATTGGTCCTGTAGCCATAGACCGACGCAGAGATGATCTGTGACGAGTACCGGTAACCGGCTGCGTATGTCCATGCGGTTTCAGGATGCAGGGCGGCAGCGGATGAGTTGTACGCACTCTGCGTAACCGCGAAGGGCGAGTTGGAAAGGTGATACCCGGATTCCGCGTAGGTATGGACGTTCTCCGAAATATCAATAAAGAACTCATGCCCCGGCAAGAAGCGCCAGTCTACGCTGATATGAGGCAGGAACGGCTTGGAGGTCGTCAACCCGACCCCGCTCGCGATCTGCGCGCCAGCACCATAAAAATTCGGATTGAGGAAACCATTGCCAACCCGCGTCGTGCTCAGAACGGACTTGAAGCCGAAATGCAGCGAAAGGTTGCGGATCGGGGAATAGGTATCCTGAAAGAACGCTGTAAACGTATTGGTATTATATGACTGGTTGAACATTTGCGCAAACGGGTCGGTCCATTTACCTAGCGTCTGCGGCAGTTGCCCCTGCACGACCCCATTGACCACATTCGGCACCGCATAGGCGTTCATGGGTGACTCGTAATGGTTGTTTTCATACCACACGCCCGCGCCAAGATGATTATGCGCGATATCGTAATGGGCTGCCGACATGATCCCGAAACGGCGGATCATGGGTTCCTTGATCACTTCTGCCAGGGGCGAACCGGACGGATCGACCATATTGGAATATTCACTCGTGGGCGCAGTCCACGTGGTCTGAGCTTCCTCACCATGGCCATAGGCCGTGGTGGTCCAGCGCAGGTGGTTGGTAATGGCAAGGTCTGCCTTCAGGCCGCCCAGATAGTCAACCTGGTTGGTGCCGCCATCGTAGTACGCAATATCACGCTTGCTGCTCAGGCCGTTATAGGATGCCGGATAATTGCCCTGCGCCACCTGCGTAGCCGTTTCATACCCCGAGGCGCCGCCATTGGTATAATCGGTTACCCGGTCGCCCAACGCTGCGAGCACGGCAGGTGATTCACTCTGGTAATTGTTCTGGTGCAGGTCCGACCAGTCAAAGAACGCCGAAATCTCGCTGCTGTCGCCAACGGGCTGTACCAGCTTGGCATTCACCTGCTGCATGAATTGTTCGCCATAGCCCTTCCACTGCGCCGTATCGTTGCGCATGTAGGATGCGAAGAATTTCGTCCCGGTCTTGTTCAGCCGGCCACTGTCGAAGCGGAAGAACGTATGATACGCGTCATAACTCCCGAAACTTTGGGAAACCACACCGCCCATCTTGTCTTTCGGGTCACTGGAACGGTATTGGAGCGCGCCACCAAGGTTGCTGGTCGATGCCACGGCTTCTGCACCTGCAGACTGCGAGACGTCGATACGGGCGACGTTTTCAGAGGAAATGGCCTGAATGGGATTTAGGCCGTTGTAGTTGCGGTAGGTGAACTCACCAAGCGGGATGCCATCAAGGGTTGCGCCGATTTCCGACTGCTGGAAACCATGCATGAACAACTGGGCCGACCAGTTATCTACGCCCTGTGCATCATTGCCCTGAAACATCACGCCTGGCATTTCCCCCAGGACCTTCAGGGGGTTGGTCCCTGGCACCTCAAGCGCCATGCGCTTTTGCGTGACCGAGGCAATCGCACCACGCGGCACGTAATGCGACTGGACTGAGATTTCTTCAGGTGCAAGGTTTGCATTGACCGCGCTATCATGCCTGGAAGACGATGTGGCATGAGGCCGTGACACAGCCCTGGGCTGCACCTTTTTGGAAGCGGCACTGGCTTCATGGCACACGGCCGTAGCCATGATCGTTGTTGCCAAGAGTGCCTTTGATAGTGGAAAAGTGCGTCTCATCACATATCCTATCGAAGCTGGGAAAGGCTGCCGATCCATCAGTTTTTGACTTGGTGCAGGACGACCTGACCGTTACGTCCCGCCATGGCGCGTCGATGTCAAAAGCACTGCTGAACTATATAACTGGCGTTATTTCGTTCTCCATTCATGCATTTCGGAATGTTCATTTTTACATAAAAAGAGGAACATCTTCATACAGACCATTTTATTTTATCAAAGAAATAACGGGTATTTCACTGATATGGTAAAACCGGTCAAAACACCATGCTGTTTCGATAAAGTAATGTAATCCGGAAAAAGGCGAAGCTGACAATAAGTTTTCCTTATTCCTGCCCGGTCCGCCTGGCCCCCTTATGCACCGGGCAGGCTGCTGCCCTTACCCTTCAAGGTGCCATGCCGCCTGGTTTCACAATGATCATACCAAGCCACGCAGGTCATTTTTGGATGGCGTTGCATCATGCCTCCCCGCCTGATCCTTCACGCATGATGCGCGGCAGGACACGGCCGGGATTCATAATATTGGCCGGATCAAAAGCCGCCTTGACCGCCTCCATCATCTGCAGCTCAAGATCATCCTTGTAGGTGGCCATCTCCGGCACATGAAGTGCGCCGATACCATGTTCGGCACTGAACGTGCCTTTGAAACGCATGGCCTGATCATATACCAGCTTGTTTACCCGCTTTTTCATCCCGGCCTGATCCTGAACGCCAGCCCAGACGCTTTTTTCAAACATAACATTATAGTGCAGGTTGCCATCACCCAGATGACCCACAATTACTATTTGCGCCTGCGGAAACGCGGTCGCAACCGCTGCGCCGGTTTCCTCAATGAATGCCTTCAGGGCACGCAGGGGAACGGCGATATCATGTGAAAACCCCATGCCTTCCGTTTTGTTCGCTTCGGTCACGCTGTGGCGTATGGCCCAAAGCGCCTCGCGCTGTGCCATGTTGGCCGGGATCACCACATCCGTGATCAGCCCATCCTCGATCCCGGCTGCAAGCCGTGCCTCGAATTCGGCAAGCTGGGCATCACGATCCGCCCCGCAGGCAATATCCACCAGCAAAAACCAGGGGGCATCCGCATCCAGTGGGCAACTGACGTGGGGAACGTGCTTGAGGACCAGTTGCAATTCACTGCGCGAGATCAGTTCCAGGGCAGTCAGCGTGCCGCCAAAGTGCGTCCGTAGCATCTGGGCAACCGCCAGGGTTGCCTCGAGCGTGGGGTGGGACATGAAGGCAGTAATCATTTCAGCCTGCCGGGGAAAAAGCCTGAGCGTGGCCGCCGTAACAACGCCCAGCGTTCCTTCCGCCCCGATAAAGAGCGCACGCAGGTCGTACCCGGTATTGTCCTTGCGCAGCGTGCGCAGGCCATTCCAGACCCGGCCATCTGGCAGCACTACTTCCAGACCCAGCACCAAATCGCGCATGTTCCCATAACGCAGGACGGCCGTGCCCCCCGCATTCGTGGCGATATTGCCTCCGATCTGGCATGATCCTTCCGCACCAAGGCTGAGTGGAAACAGCAGGCCAGCCGCCTCTGCCGCGTCCTGTACATTGGCCAGGACACAGCCTGCCTCAACCGTCATCGCGCCATCTTCCACGCTTACGTCGATAATCCGTGACATAAGTGACATGTTCAGCACGATGCCCATGGATGACAGGGGCGGCACGGAGCCTGCGCATACGCTGGTATTGCCGCCCTGCACATAGACGGGTACCGCATGACGGTGGCACAGCGCCACCACCTGCGATACCTCCGCCGTGCTGCGCGGCCGTACGACACACAGGGCATCGCCCCTGCAGCGCCCCCACCAGTCCTCAAAATAGGGCAGAACCTGCGCGCTATCGGAAATTACGCCGTTATCTCCCACACATGCGCGCAGGCTTGCCATGAAATGTTCTGTATTCATCAGGATGTTATCCTTCAAGCAGGTAGGAGCACCGTATCGGATGCAAGCCAGCCCAGATGGATTTCGCTATCTATCTGCAAACTTGCATAATCATTATGGGCACGCGTTTTGAACTGTAGCCGGCCACCGCCCTGCCCGCGCACCGCGACACGTATGAACCCCCCAACAAAATTGACGTTTTCCACAATACAGGCAAAACGGTTCGGGATATCTGCCGCTGGCGCCACACACATGACATGCTCCGGCCGCACCAGAAGCTTGGCATGGCTGCCAACCGGGATGTCGGGCCTGCCGACCACATGGATCGATAGGCCACATTCACTGCGGAAGAGGTTCTCGGCCACGAGACGGCCCGCGAGGATGTTGGATTCCCCCAGAAAGGTTGCCGTAAACTCCGATACAGGCGTGAAATACATTTCCTGCGGGGTACCGATCTGTTCGATCCGTCCCCTGTTCATCAGGCATATCCTGTCAGAGAGGTTCAGCGCCTCCTCCTGATCATGCGTGACATAGACAAACGTGGCGCCGGTTGCACGATGAAGGGCCTTGATTTCATCCTGCATCTGTTCGCGCATGTTTTTATCCAGTGCGCCGAGCGGTTCATCCATCAGGATGATACTGGGCGAATAGACCAGACAGCGCGCAATCCCGACGCGCTGCTGCTGGCCGCCCGAAAGCTCGCGTGGTTTTCGATGGGCAAAACCTTCCAGCCCCATGCGGTGCAGGATATTCGTGACCGCCTGCCTGATCCGCTCTGCCGGCCAATGACGGATCCGTAGCGGAAACGCAATATTGTCAAAAACATTCATATGGGGCAGCAGCGCATAGTTCTGGAAGACCATACCCAGACCCCGCTCACGCGCCGGCACGGCCGTTACATCGCGTCCGTCAATAAACACACGCCCCCCATCAGGATGGGCCGCGCCATTTATAACATTGAGGATCGTTGACTTGCCCGACCCGCTCGGGCCGAGCAGGCTCACGAATTCCCCCGGCCTTATTGCAAGGTTGATGTTGTCCAGCGCCAGAAAATCGCCATACCGCACCATAACATCCTGCAGGCGCAGGCGATCGGGCGGTGCCACCATATCAGTATCTGTGCTGGACTTTTCCATATGAACCATCAGGACGCCACAGGAACATTATAGGCGAGCGGCAGGCGGCCACCATCGGCATAGATCACCTGCCCGGTAATATAGCTGGCCATTGGCGAAGCCAGGAAAACGGCGATCTCGGCAATTTCCTCGGGCTGCCCCAGACGCCCCATGGGCGTGCGCGAAAGCATGCCGTGCCGCATGTCGGGATTGGCCTGCATGATGTCCCGCAGCAGTTCCGTCTCGATACTGCCTGGCCCGATCGCATTGACACGGATGTTGGAAGGCGCAAGCCCCAATGCCATGACACGCGTCAGCTGGTTCATCCCGCCTTTTGAAACCGCGTAGGGCACGATACCCGGGCTGCATACAATAGCGTTGATGGAACTCATGTTGATGATCGAGCCACCACCCTGCTTGGCCATGACCCTGGCCGCCGCCTGCCCAAGCAGGAAAGGCCCCTTGAGGTTGACGCGCAGCACGCGGTCAAAGTCTTTTTCCTCAAGATCAAGGAAAGCCGCGCTGTGATTGATTCCGGCATTACAGACCGCGATATCAAGCTGTCCGAATGTTGCGACCGTTTTTTCTACCGCGTTATTGACGTCCTGCGCATTGGAAACATCGCAGGCCATGAACAGGCATGTCCCCTGGCCCGAAAGTTCGGCAGCCAGTTCTTCGCCCTTTTCAGCATTGATATCAATAATGACGACCTTCGCCCCATAGGCCACGTAGCGCCTGGCGATGGCTGCGCCAATCCCCTGCGAGGCGCCAGAGATAATTGCAATCTTGTTTGCCAGATCCATGGTATTTTCTTTCACGAGACAGGTTTGAATATTTGGCACGGATTGCATGTGGCCATCAGCCAGATCGCATGCCGGGCATGAGACAGGCGGGAAAACCTCCTAGAAGCTATCCCCGCCCTCAACTGGCCGCACCCGCGATGCCACAAGGCATGCAAGAAACGACACAGCAGACAATAATGTCGATGCAACAGCGATCAGGGGAGAAATCTCCCATTGGATACTGCTATACATGCGTACGGGCAGTGTTTCGGTCTGCACGCCTGAAATAAACCAGGCGATGACGACCTCATCAAACGACATGAGCAGCGCAAACAGCCCGCTTGCAATAATGGACGGCCTGATCTGCGGCAGCATGACGCACCAGAACACCCTCTGGCGCCCGGCCCCCATAAGCTGTGCCGCGAATTCCAGCCGGGGGTCGATCTTCCGGATGCCAGCCGTAAGGGTCATGATGACGTAGGGCGTGACATAGACCGTATGCGCCAGGACAAGGCCCGCGAAGGAGTTGATCAGCCCCAGCGTGGAAAAATAGAAGTATATGCCAAGCGATATGATGATGGTCGGTACGGCCAGTGGCGTCATGAGCATGCCACGGATCAAATTCTTGCCCGGGAATGCAAACCGCTCGAGGCCATACGTTGCCGGTATGCCAATGCCGAGCGAAAGTATCGTGGCGGAAAAGGCAATAAAGACACTGTGCCAGACCGATTGCATCCATGCCGGGGAAGACAGGAATTCAGCATACAGCCGCAATGTCGGGTTCGTGCCGCCGCCCTGGCCTGGCCCGGCGATCAGGCCGAACGAAATCAGCATGACAATAATGCTTGGCACCAGCAGGAAGCCATAGACCACACAAGCCAGCCCCGTGGTAAAATACCGGGTACGGCGGGCTGGCCTATCCATTGAATCCGAGTTCATGCCCGGCGCACCTTTCGCAAAGTGGCGGCCATGACGCCGCATAGCCCGATAATGGCCAGCAGGCACATGCCAATGGCCGCAGCGGCGGACCAGTCCAGGGTTTCACGGGTATAGAAATCAACAAGATTTGCCAACATGACGTCATGCCGCCCGCCCAGCAGCGCGGGAACGACAAAAAAGCCCAGCGAAATGATGAATGTGGACGAGGCCCCCGCAATCACGCCAGGCAGGCTCAGGGGAAGGGTAATCTGCCTGAATACGCGTAGCGGGTGCGCGCCCATAAGGGTTGCGGCCCGCCCGAGTGCCGGGTCAATCGCCAGAAGGCTGGCCAGAACCGGAAAAATAACAAAAGGGACAAGGTAATTGGCCATGCCTATTACAACGGCAAACTTGTTGAACAGTAATGGGAGCGCCACCTTGTGGCCGACCAGGTAACTCAGGGCCGAATTGATCAGACCCCGCCGCCCCAGTATGATGGTAAATGCATAACTTTTTACCAGAATACTGGTCCAGAACGGCATCAGGACCAGAATCATCATAAGCGCGCGTCGGCGCGGGGTCTGGCGCGCCAGATGAATTGCCACCGGGTAACCCAGCAGGACACTCAGCACCGTTGCCAGGATACTGGTTTCAAACGTGGACCATAACGACTGGAAGAACAGCCTGCTGGACAATAACGTGACATAGGCAGAAAAGCTGAAATGCGGACCGTTGAAACTGACATAAAAAATGTAAAGCAACGGAATGCCAACAATGCCCACCATAAATACAGCCGCAGGCCCGATCGTGCACAGAGCACCAGTTCTGTCCCTGGTCATGGCAGGTATGGTCATGACAGGGTCCATTCCTTGAACCGCCGCTCAAGCCCGCTGTAGTTCTGCGCCCACCATGCATCATTGACGAGTGCATTCCGGCCAGGGTTGATGTCAGGCATCCAGCGCTGTACCCTTTCTGACAGCATGCCCATCGCCTTTTCATTAACCGGCCGATTGACAAGCATATCCATCGTTGCAGCCTGACGGTCGGCACGCAGGGCAAAGGCGACGAACTGCATGGCCTCATCCCTGTGCGGCGCGCCTTTCAAAATGGACAGATATTCCAGGAAATTCAGCGTCTGGGCGAATGAAAAATCGATTGAAACGCCGCCGCTCGCCTGCGCGGCCTGAACACGGGAGGCATAGCTGTAACTGAAATCAGCCTCCCCTGCCTCCAGCATGGTAATGGTCTGGGTCGTGGCCTCAACCCATTTTATGATCGAGGGTTTAATCGTGTCGAGCATCCGGAAACCGCGTTCGACATCCAGCGGATAGAGCTGATCCGGGGGCACCCCATCTGCCAGAAGGGCGACTTCAAGCGTTTCGCTAACCCGGTTGCGCAGTGTCCGCAGTCCAGGGAAACGCTTGGTATCGAAATATTCCGCAAAAGTGCGCGGGTGCCGCCCATCAGGGAACTCCCTGGGGTCATAGGCGATGCCACCTGCGGTCAGGCAAAACGGTGCCAGGTCATGTGTGGGCTGCACGGAAAGTTCGGATAACGGAAAGTGTGTTGTATCCAACGCCTCCCAGTACCCTTCACGCGATCCCGTTGCCGCGAGGGGGCCGGGTGAATCAAAGATGTCCCATTCCACGTTGCCCGACAGGATCTGGGCCTTCACCTTGGCCAGGTCTGGTGTATCCACCATCGTGACATGGATGCCCGTCTCCGCCATGAACGGTTCAACCAATCCCTTGCGTACGGCATTATGGTAGCTTCCCCCCCAGCTCACAAAAACCAGTTCCCCGCCGGAGCGTGCAAGGGAGCGGCGTGAAATGAACGGGGCTGCAAGCGCGGACGCACCCCCAAGGCAAAAATTCCGCCGTCTGACCTTATGCGATACTGCCCTGGAGTGTGACATCTGTCCGTCCTTGCACAGGTAAGGAATTAGTCCATGACCGGTCTGGTAAAAGCCTCTGTGGTCAGTTCTCCCCGGCAAGAAATGCCGGAACAAGCTGTGCCAGTTTTTCCTTCAGCATGGCGCTTGCCGGCTGTAGTGGCGGCAGGACCTCACCATAGGGACGGCCCACCAGCGACAGGGCAGCTTTCAACGGTGCCGGATTATGTTCGGAAAACAGGGCCTCGACCACCGGCATCAGGCGTGCATGCAGGGCAAGGGCATCGGCAAGACGGTTCTGGCTTGCCGCCTCGTAAATACGGTTCCAGGCTGACTGGAAAATACATGATGTGGCCAGAAGGCCACCCTTTGCCCCCATCGCCACATGCACCGGGAATACGTTCTCCTCACCCGACAGGATGGCGATCTTGTCTCCCGCCGCTTCAAGAACCTTCAACTGCTGTGACAGGTCATTGTTGCAGGCCTTCATTGCAACCACGCGCGTCTGCTCCGCAAGCGTTGCCACAGTTTCTGGTGTGAGCGAGATGCCGGTACGATACGGTATTTCATACAGCATGATTTCCGCATCGACCGCATCGGAAATGGCTTTGTAGTAATCAACAATGCCGGCCTGCGTTGGACGGGAATAATAAGGCGTCACCACCATCAGCGCGTCGGCGCCAAGGGCACGGGCGTTCCGTCCGGCACTGATCGTATCATTCAATCCTGGTGAAAGAATGCCGCAGATGACGGGAACATCCCCATCTGCCGCCGCAACCGAATACTCCACCATCTGGCTACGCTGGCGGTCGGTCAAGGCCGTATATTCACCCGTGCCGCCATTGGGCGCGATGGCGCTGGCTCCCTGGTCGATCACATGGCGCACCAGGGATGCAACCGCACCCTGATCTATCTGTCCATGCGAATCCAGGGGGGTCGGTGTTGCTGTCACGATACCGGATATGCTGACAATTGAGTGTGGCATGCGAATACTTTCGAGCCGATTATGTTTCAATTTCGATATGGATACAATTTGGATACCGGTCTATCGCCTGTCAAGGAATTTCGATCGGATTCCGGAGGTGTTTTTCCTTTATTTAAGCAGCCCTCATATTCATTATCCTTTTTTCGTGATTGAATTGTTGAGTGCTGGCCCAAAGCAATTAGGATCGGCATAATTATGGACAGAACGATATAGGCAGCAGATATATGGCAGGTGATTCAGGATCCCGGGAGGGAGACCGTGTTTATTCAATGTTACGAAAACGCATACTTGCAGTAGATCTGGAACCGGGATCTGTGCTTGACGAGGCCCGTATCGTGCAGGACATGGGCACATCGCGCACCCCCGTGCGTGAAGCGGTCATCCGCCTTGTATCTGACGGCCTTCTCAAACGCGACGGGCGGCAGGTTATCGTCCCGACATTTCAGGTTGCGCAGTTGCGGGCGTTTTTTGAAACATTGCTTCTCTATACACGCGTTACACACCGGCTGGCGGCAGAACGGCGCAGCGTCAAACAACTGGCCGACATATGGAATGCCGTAAAGGCATTTGAGAAGGAGGCCCGTAACGGCATCGAGTTCGAAATGACGGATGCCAACCATCGGTTCCATCGCACGATTGCTGCCGCATGCGACAACATTTTCTTTCAGGAAGCGTATGAGTCCATCCTGCTCCAGTCATTGCGCCTGTCACGGCACTGTTTTGTTGCCGGGATCAAATCAGAATACAAGCACAGGGAGCATCTTGAAACGATCATGGCCGAGCACAGAGCCATAGCACAAGCGATTGAAGATGGAGACGCGGACCGCACGGATGTTCTGGCAACCGCCCATATCAGCCTGTTCCGGTCATGGCTGAGCGACCAGTTACTCGGGCCTGCCGAACTGCTTAATGAAATGATGTTGTGATGAACGCAATACCCGTAACCGGCATGACCGCGTCAGGCAGGTTCGGTATGGTCGCGTACGTCGCCACAACGCCCCGGCCTGTTGGCGTTCACAACATTGCTTTCATATCCGGGGCAAGAGGCCTGTTCCCCGGCCCTGCGCAGCACACAGGGTATTCCACAATAGGCAGGCGATTGTCATGGGTCCGACGCCACCGGGCACAGGTGTAATGGCGGCTGCCTTCCGGGCTGCTTCATCAAAGGCCACGTCTCCCACAATACTGGCATGGCCCTGTTTTTCCACGCGATTGATGCCCACATCAATCACAATGGCGCCCGGCTTGATCCATTCGCCCCGTACCAGCCCTGCATGTCCTGCCGCAACAACCAGTATGTCCGCCCGCCGTGCCTCGGCCGCTACATCGCGTGATTGCAGGTGCGTCATCACAACAGTGCACCCTTCGTTCAGCAACAGGCGGGCGGTGGGGCGGCCAACAATATTCGAACACCCTATAATAACCGCATGCAGGCCTGCCATATCGGGGATGACGCGCCTTAACAGCAAACGACAGCCCACCGCAGTGCACGGGATCATGCCATCTTCCCGCCCGACCGCGAGTTTGCCGGCGTTTACAATATGAAAACCATCAACATCCTTTGCCGGTGCAATGGCGTCAGTCACCACATCGCGGTTCATATGCGCAGGCAAAGGCAACTGCACAAGAATTCCATGCACGGAAGCATCCGTATTCAGCGATGAAATCAGGGCGAGCAGTTCAGCCTGTGTCGCATGAGCCGGCAACCGGTAGGAAATGGAGTGCATGCCCACCGCCTTGACGGCCCGGATCTTGTTGCGCACATAAATATGGCTGGCAGGGTCTTCCCCCACCAGGACCACGGCAAGGGATGGCGTAATCCCCTGCGCGCACAGGCGCGAGACCTCATGCGCTACATGGCCTTTCAGCAAGGCGGCCTCTGCCCTGCCATCAATTACAGTTGCGTGGCCAACACTGGAATTATTGTGCATCAGGATACGAATACAATTGTTTTATTGCTATTCATTACGGTACGGTGCTCGATATGATACCGCACCGCCCGGGCCAGGACACGGCGCTCTATGTCCCGCCCCTTGCGGATCAGGTCATCGGGGGTGTCGCTATGTGAAATCCGCTCGACATCCTGCTCAATGATCGGCCCTTCATCAAGGTCGCTGGTTACATAATGGGCCGTGGCTCCGATCAGCTTAACACCACGGTCAAAAGCCTGGTGGTACGGACGCGCGCCCTTGAAACCGGGCAGGAAGGAATGATGGATATTGATGCAGTTACCTGAAAGATAGGCTGCCATCTCGTTCGACAGGATCTGCATGTAACGCGCAAGCACCACAAGCTGCGTGCCAGTTGCAACGATGATGTCACGGATCTGCTGTTCCTGCTCGGCCTTTGTCTTTTTGGTTACAGGCAGATAGTGAAACGGAATTCCATGGAAATCTATATTTTCATAGGTTTCCGCCGGATGGTTGGAAATGATGCCGACCGGCTCGATCGGCAGTTCCCCGATACGCCAGCGATAAAGAAGATCAACCAGGCAGTGGTCAAAACGCGATACCAGGAACAGGACCTTCTGCCGCCTGCGCAGATCCACGAGTGACCAGTGCAAGCCGAATGTTTCGGTCAGCGCCTCCAGTGTGGCCCTGATCCGGTTCCGTATAGTCGGGTCATCGGCAATGTCGAATACGATACGCATGAAGAACTGCGTACTCGTGGCTTCGTCAAACTGCTGTGCCTCGGTAATATTGGCGCCCAGTTCAAACAGGCGGGTGCTGACTGCGGCGACAATGCCCGGGCGGTTATGGCAACTGAAGGTTACGGCAAAAAGGGCGTGTGTTGCAGAAGGAAAAATCATGTCAGTTTTGTTCCGATTCCGGAATGCCGCCCCGCATGGCGGCAAGAATGTCATGATGCAGGCTGCGGGCTAGACTGCGAAAGACGATGAAATCATAGGCGGGTTGCCGGTCACGCTGCATGAGAATGACCGGGATATGACCCGCCTGTGTCAGTGCGACGCTGGAAAGCCCGAAACAGCGCGGATGCAGGTCTATCGGGACCAGTTTGGCCGCGATGGCGTGCGCATACGGGCCGGAAAGCGTGAGCGTTACGCGCCCGTCGGTCTGGTCGGTCAGGGCGGCGTGCGCCCCGCAGGCCACCTGCAGTTTTTCCATCAGCCCTGAGCCTTGGGGGGCACAGGCCAGCCACTGGTTCGGGCCGATCCATAAAATGGACACTCCTTGCTGCCGGGTGGCGGTGCCAGGGGCTGGCGGCAGGCTGGCGCCCAGGGCGTGCAGGACCGCTTCGCGCAGGGCTGGCAGGGAATTGCTGAAGCTGCTGATGCTGACCATTTCCTCCAACGGTGCGGGGGCCAGTGACAGGCCCCCGACCCGACAGGGTTCGGCCGCGATGGGAGCGCAGGGCGAAAGGATATCAGGCATGCAGGCGGCTCCCTTCGGGGTCAACAAAGACGGGTGGCACCACCTGCGCCTCGATCACGGTGCCCGCCAGCGGGTTATGAACGGCTATGACCTCCCCATGCCTTTGCGGGCCATGCGACAGGAAACCAAGCGCGATCCAGGATTCAACCGTAGGTGACCATGCGGATGAGGAAATCCACCCCTGATCGGATGCGGCATCTGCCGGTGCGCCACGTGGCAGCAGGTGGGCACCGGCCACAAGGGCATCGCTGGCATGAAGCGGCTTCAGCCCTATCAGCGTGGGGCGGGTGGCATCGCACAACGCGGTACGCTGCGCCATGGCCCGCCCGATGAAGTCCTTCTTGCGCGACAGCATCCGCCCCATTCCCAGGTCATGCGCGGTGGTCTGGCCATTCAGTTCCGGGCCTGCCGGATGCCCTTTCTCGATACGCATCACACCCAGGGCCTCCGTGCCATAAGGGGTTATGCCGTAAGGTGCCCCCACCCGCATGAGCAGGCGCGCCAGCGCGTCGCCATAGCGTGCAGGCACCGCAATTTCATACGCCAGCTCCCCCGAGAAGGAGAGACGGAACAGCCGCCCCCCCACACCATCGCGCAACCGGACGTTTGCAGCCCCCATGTAACCAAAGGCTTCGTTGGACAGGTCAAAGGATTCATCAATGATTTCACGCAGCACATCACGCGAGCGTGGCCCGGCCACGGCAATCTGGGCCCAGGCATCGGTTACGGAGATGAACCGGACATCAAGCCCGGGCCACAGACACTGGTGGCAGAATTCCAGATGCCGCATGACCGCGCCCGCATTCGCCGTGGTCGTGGTCATGACATAGTGGTTCTCGGCCAGACGTGCGGTGGTGCCATCATCAAAGGCAAAGCCGTCCTCACGGAGCATGAGGCCGTATCGCGCCCGCCCCACCGGCAGCTTACGCCATGCATTGACATAAACACGCTCAAGCAGCGTTGCCGCATCAGCGCCCTGGATATCAATCTTGCCCAGGGTCGTGACATCACAGAACCCTACGCTCGAGCGTACAGACCGGACCTCACGGTTGACGGTCTCCTGCCACGATGTTTCACCCGGCCGGGGGTACCACTGTGCGCGCTGCCATATTCCGTTGGATGTCAGGACACAGCCTGCCTCCACCGCCCAGTCATGCGTGGGCGGCAGGCGGTGTGGCTTGAAATGACGCCCACGATGCGTGCCCGCCAGGGCGCCGATCGCGCATGGCTGCACGGGCGGGCGCACAATGGTCGTACCGGTCTGCGCAATACTCCGCCCCCGCTCCCACGCCATCATGGCCAAGGCATTCACATTGGCCGTCTTGCCCTGGTCGGTTGCCATGCCCAGCGTCGTGTAGCGCTTGAGGTGCTCGACCGCCCAGAACCCTTCACGCGCAGCAAGGCTGACATCCTTGGCCGTTACATCATTCTGGAAATCAATGAACGCCTTGCCAGCCTGCCCTGCCCTGCCCCTGTCCAGCGCATGCCACAATGGCGCGATGGCATAGCCTTCCTTTTCTGCTGCACGGGGCAGCACCATGGCGCAACCAGCGGCCGGGTCAGAGCCCGCCCCCTGTGCCGCCGCGCGCCCAAGCGCATCACCCTGCGCCAGTGCGGCATCCGTGGTCAGGGCGCCCGCCGCGAAACCGGCCAGATGCAGCCCCGGCGCCGGGCTGGAGACGACAAAGGCATTAAGCGCCTCATCATACACCGGATGCGTGCGGTGGTGGGTGGCAAGGGCAATATCGGGGTTCCACCCTCCTGATACCGCCAGCAGGTCGCAGGCAAGGCGGCGGGTCTTCCCTGCGCTGTCGCGCACCTGCACGGCCTTCAGCCCGGTATGCCCGGTCGTGCCTGCAATGGCCCCGCCTGCAAACAGCGCCGCCCCGACCTGCCTAGCCATTGCCTGCGCCGCAGTGGATGACGGCTGTCGGGAATCAACGATTGCGACAACACGCACACCCGCGTCATGCAGGTCCGCAGCCGCCCGCAGGCCATCATCATTATTGGTATAGATGACGGCCTGGCGCCCCGGCACGACCCCGAAGCGATTGACATAGCTGCGTACGGCGCCTGCCAGCATGATGCCTGGCCGGTCGTTGTCGGGAAAGACGATAGGCCGTTCGATGCCGCCTGTGGCAAGGATGCATTGCCCGGCCACAATGCGCCACAGCCGCTGGCGAGGCTGGCCGGCCTGCGGCACCGCCACATGGTCGGCCACGCGCTCAAGCGCACCAAAGCATCCGCCGTCATAGCGCCCGAAAACACATGTGCGGGTCATGATCCGGACTTCAGGCAGCGCGCGAAGGTATTTTTCAGTATCCTGCGCCCATGCCCAGCCGGGCCGGTCATCGAGCATCACCCGTTCGGCACGCAGCCTGCCACCGGTCAGGCTGTCCTGTTCGCACAGGATCACCCGCGCGCCTGCCCCGGCCGCCGCGCGGGCTGCGGCCAGCCCGGCAGGGCCACTCCCCACGACAAGGACATCGCAGAATGCGGTGGCTTTTTCATAATGGTCCGGATCGGCCTCATCCGCCGCACGTCCCAGCCCGGCGGCCCGCCGGATGATGGGCTCGTATACTTTCTCCCAAAAGGAGGCAGGCCACATGAATGTCTTGTAATAGAACCCCGCGCTGAATACCGGCGCCAGCAGGCTGTTGGCGCCAAGCATATCGTGTTTCAGGGTAGGCCAGCGATTCTGGCTTGTGGCAGCCAGCCCATCAAAGACTTCCGTAACCGTAGCGCGTGAATTGGGTTCCCGCCGTGCGCCCTCGCGCAGCTCCACCAGGGCGTTGGGTTCTTCCGGCCCGGCGGACAGGATGCCGCGTGGCCGGTGGTACTTGAAAGAACGCCCGACCAGACGCACCCCGTTGGCCAGCAGCGCGGATGCCAGTGTATCGCCCGGATGCGCTTCCAGCACGCGGCCATCAAATGTGAAGCGGATGGTTTTGTCGCCACGGATGCCATTTCCCCGCGCCCAGCGCATGGGTTGAGTTTTTCCCCTGCGCCCGGTTTTCGGCGGCAGCGATGCGGAAAGATCATTCATGCCTCTGAGACCTCGGAAGCTGTCTGGACGCTGAAGATTTCGTGGGTACGCGTATCGCGCCTGACAACCAGCCAACTGTGGCAGCCTGCGGCATGATACCAATATTCCGCGTGTGGTCCGGCGGGGTTGTCACGCAGGTACACGTAATCCACCCATGCAGCCTCGGGTGCATCCAAATCCGGTCGGCGCACGGTCGCATCCCCACGATAGGTAAATTCTTCCACGCCGCGTGTGCCGCAGTAAGGACAGTGAATACGCATGATTACCTCAATGCAAATTGGGTTGTGCGCCCATGCCTTTTTCATCAATCACGGCGCCTCGTGCAAAGCGGTCTAGACGGTACGCAGTGGCAACCGGATGGGGTTCGTCGCGTGCAAGAAGATGCGCAAAACACAGCCCCGAGGCTGGCGTTGCCTTGAAGCCCCCGTAACACCAGCCGGCGTTCAGATAGAGTTGGTCAACCGGGGTGCGATCAATGATCGGACTGCCATCCATGGACATGTCCATAAGCCCGCCCCACTGCCGCAGCAGGCGGATACGGCCGATGCGCGGCATAAGCGCCATCCCGCCCTCGCACACATCCTCGACCACGGGCATGTTGCCGCGCTGTGCGTACGAGTTGTAGCTGTCTATATCTCCACCAAAGACCAGCCCACCCTTGTCGGACTGGCTTATATAGAAATGCCCGGCCCCGAAGGTGACAACGCAGTCAATAAAGGGCTTCAGTCCCTCAGTAACAAAAGCTTGCAATACATGGCTCTCGATAGGCAGGCGCAATCCGGCCAGCGCCGCAACACGCGATGAATTGCCCGCACAGGCTAGCCCCACCTTTTTTGCACCGATAAAGCCACGTGTTGTCTCGACCCCCTCCACCCTGCCATCCGTGATACGCATGCCGGTTACTTCGCAGTTTTCAATAATATCCACGCCCAGCCTGTCTGCTGCGCGTGCGTAACCCCACGCCACGGCGTCATGGCGTACGGTGCCGCCACGCTGTTGCAGCAACCCGCCCTGAATGGGGAAGCGTGCGTTATCAAAATCGAGGAATGGCAGCTTTCTGCGCACGGCTGAAGCATCCAGCAATTGTGCATCCACGCCGTGCAGGCGCATGGCGTTTCCACGCCGTGTATAGGCATTGCGCTGCCCGTCATTATGGAACAGGTTCAGCACGCCACGCTGGCTCACCATGGCGTTGTAGTTGATATCCTGCTCCAGCCCCTCCCATAGTTTCATGGAGCATTCATAGAAAGGCACGTTGCCGGCGAGCAGATAATTGGACCGTACTATGGTTGTATTACGCCCGATATTGCCATTACCCAGCCATGACTTTTCTACTACGGCAACCCGCCTGATCCCGTAGCGCCTCGCCAGATAATACGCCGTTGCAAGCCCATGGCCGCCGCCACCTACGATAACGACATCGTAACTGTCCTGCGGGGTGGCCTTACGCCATGCGGGTTTCCATCCAGTCTGGCCACGCAACGCTTCGCGCAAGACAGATAAAAAAGAATAACGATCGCTGGACATACGGTCTCCGTTTCTCGTTAATGGAAGCAACGTAGCGCTGTCGTTACGACGCAGTATTATAATTTTTCCTTATGGTGTGCTCATGGCTCCTTCCAGCTTTCCATTTGACATGTCCGCGCTCAACGTATTCCTGGCGGTGTGTGAAAATGGCAGCATGGCTTCTGCCGCACGAAGCCTTGGCATAACCCAGCCCGCCGTGTCGCAAACGATTGCCGACCTTGAGGCCAGAACGGCTACCATGCTGTTTGACCGGCGCGTCCGTCCGCTGGCGCTGACCGCCACCGGCACCGTGTTGCGTCAATATGCGTCAAACCTCGTTTCGGACATGCACCATATCGCAATGCGCCTGCGCGAGATGCAGACCGGGCGCGTCTCGCAACTCAGGATTGGCGTGGTTGATTCCCTGTCGCGTGCGGTGCTGGTAAACACATCGCATTTCATGCAGACACGGACGGAACACCTGGCTGTTTTTGCTGGCCTGACCGAATCCCATGCCGAAGCGTTGCTGACGCGACAGATTGATTTCATTGTCGGCGTCGATGATCTTGAAGACGTGGCCGGTCTGGAACGATGGCCCCTTTTCGAGGAGCCCTACCTCCTTGTGTGTGGTGAGGATATTCCCCCTCCTTCAACGCGGGAGGAATTGAAAGCCATGTGTTCCCAGTATCCATTTGTCCGCTTTACGTTACGTTCACGCTCGGGCACGGAGGTCGAGCGTTACCTGCGCCGCCTGCAGATTGATGCGCCGCTGGGGCAGGAATACGACCTTCCCATCGGCCTGCTTGCCGGATGCCAGAACGGCGGCATTGCCATTTCCACACCGCTCTGCATGCAGGAAGCGGGTTACGCGCCGGGGCAGGGCCTATGTGTGCATCCCCTGCCCGCGGGGGGAATCAAGCGACGCCTGACACTGGTGGCGCGCCGGCGGGAATTTGGTCGCCTACCCCTCGATTTTGCCCAGATGCTGCGTGTATCCTTGCAGGATTATACTCATAGGGTCCTGCATCACCGCTTTGCCGCATTTTCACAATCCATGATCGTACTGTCCTAGGAGCTGATCGACATTCAGGATTTTCTTTTTGTGAAACGGATGTTTGACTGAGCACCGTGTCAGGGCACGGAGTGTGGGATAGCAATCAGGCGGTACGAGTTGAGTGAAGCACAATGGCAACGGATTGCGCCTCTGCTTTTTGGCAAAGTTGGGAATGCAGGCCGCAGTGGGACGGATAACCGCCTGTTCGTGAACGGCTGCCTCTGGATTCTACGCTCTGGCGCGCATTGGCAGGACCTCCTGCCTGAGAGCGGTATGGCAAATGGAAGACGGTGCATTGTCGCTTCAGCAGATGGTCGCGGAAGCTGTCCTTGCAATTGCACCCGCAAGATTATCATCCCGCACGATACCAAGGCTTACAGGCGTGCAATCGCATCGAGCGCTGCTTCAACTGCCTCAGGCACTGAGGATACTACGCTACCCGATGTGACCGGACGTACCATCCATTTCCGTGGCTTTGTTCACTTCGCCTCAGCCATGATCTGGATGGCCTTAAAGGGTGTTTTATGCACCTTGAGCACGTATAGTGGCATTTCCAAGTATGAAATATGCGCACGCGATGATCTACCGTGCTTACCGTCCTGCTTGCCTTCCCTATGCATGCTGCGGTGTGTTCTGGAACGCAAAAAGCCACCCTTTTGGGGTGGCTTTTTGTTTGTCTTATCAGACGGAGATATCTGGTTGCGGGGGCA
>NZ_JAPIVJ010000069.1:0-1571 GCF_054182245.1 Komagataeibacter sp. NFXK3 | reverse complement strand
CGGGCGCGCAGGCTGGTCGAGGGGCTGGAACACGAGGACAAGGTGCGGCATTCCCCCGAGTTGCGGGCGGCGCGGTTCGTGAAGGCGTGGGACGGGCTGAGCCGCGAGCAGCAGGGTGTGGCGCTCAGGGAGCTGAAGCGGGACGTGCAGCTTGAATCCCTCCTGCGGCAGAAGGGGCATGAACTGGGCGTCCGGAAGGGATCGACGCTCGATCATGGATTGCAGCCGCAGCGCACGCGCTCGCTGTCGCGTTCCAGGGGGCGGGATATGGATATGGGGATGTAGGAGATTTTGATTTACGTTAAGCAGTGACGTCATATATGATGTCACTATGCGCGTTGTTCTTGATACGGATGTTGTTCTTTCGGGATTCATGTCACCGGACGGAGCGTCCCGGCAGCTTTTGCTGGGGGCCTTGGATAGGAATTTCAGTCTGCTGCTCTCCACGACCCTCCTGGTCGAATACGAGGCGGTGTTGCGTCGTTCTGAAAACCTTTTTCGAATGGGCGTTCAGGGGGATGAAGTTCTGGAGGTTCTTGATGGACTTGCAGGGTGCTGCGTGCCGGTTTCTTTTGATTACAGGTGGCGACCGACAGGAGCGCACGGTGATGATGAACTTGTGGTTGAGACAGCGATCAACGGAAATGCGGATGCGATCGCCACGTTCAATCTGAAAGACATGCAGCGGGCTGTATCACGGTTCGGTATTCCAGCAGTGCGGCCAGGTGTTCTTTTGCGAAGGATGAGAGGATGAGTAGCAGTAAAATCCAGCTTCGGCTTCCGGAAGATATGCGGGAAGCCGCAACGCGTCAGGCGGCGCTTTCAGGTGTCAGCATGAACCTTTTTGTTGCGACGGCTGTCGCGGCCCGGCTGGGTGGGCAGGCAGAAGCGGAACGGTATTTTTCCGCACGGGCGACACGGACCACGCCTGCTCGTGCCAAAGCTCTTCTGGAGCGGATCGGAACAAGGGGGCAGATCAGGGACGATGATCGTCTGGACGTGCCGGAAAACTGAATCTGGATGAGGGGATGTCGGGTTTTTCTGGAAAGATATCGAAATGATATTTATGATATCATTCCAGGAAATGAGGAGTCCTGTCATGTCTTCTGTGGTTATTCGTAATCTTCCGGAAGAGACGCATCGGGCGCTGAAGGCGCAGGCCATGCTGCATGGGCGCAGTACGGAAGCAGAGATCCGGACCATTCTGGAAGCGGCCGTCCGGCCGCCGCAGCGGGTCCGGCTGGGATCGCTTCTGGCGTCCATCGGTCGGGAGGCCGGTATGTGTGATCAGGATATTGCGGCCTTGCAGACCCGCGATCAGACCCCGGCCGAGCCGATGTCCTTCGAATGATCCTGCTCGATACCAATGTGATCTCGGAGCCGTGGAAGCCCGTCCCGGAGCCGCGTGTTCTGGCCTGGATCGATGGACAGGCGATCGAGACGCTTTTCCTGTCTGCCGTCACGGTGGCGGAACTGCGTTTCGGGATCGGGGCGATGCCGACCGGTCGGCGGCGTTCTGTACTGCATGAGCGGCTGGAACAGGAGGTATTGCCCTTGTTCGCGGGGCGTGT
>NZ_JAPIVJ010000068.1:0-1592 GCF_054182245.1 Komagataeibacter sp. NFXK3 | reverse complement strand
CGAGCTTTCCGGTTACGCAGCAGCGAGGCATTGCGGGACATTCGATGGGTGGATTTGGCGCCATCATGATCGCGCTGCGTAATCCTGGCCGCTATCGTTCTGTGTCAGCCTTTTCACCCATTGTGGCACCAACGCAGGTACCATGGGGTGAAAAAGCATTCAGTGCTTATCTGGGGCCGGATCGTGCCAGTTGGGCAGCCTATGACCCGCTTGAACTTGTGCGGACAGCGAAGGAAAGACTGCCTGTTCTGATAGATCAGGGTCTGGCGGACCAGTTTCTGAAAGAACAGCTCAGGCCAGAACTGTTCCAGGAAGCCGCACAGAATGCAGGGCAGGAACTCATCCTGAATCTTCGTCCTGATTACGATCACAGCTATTATTTTGTAGCCAGTTTTATTGCAGATCATCTCAGATATTTCGTGAGTAAACTACGATGAATAGATTGTCTGTCTTTTGGGATCCGGAATTTTCTGGCTTTGAGTGGAGATGAAATCTGTTAGGGGCATCTTTCAAACTGTGAAATCAGCTGGCAGCTTGCCGTGTGGGCTTGAGCGTACCGTCGAAGAGCATGGACCTTTCGACGCGCCGGAGCATCGTAGGATATCTCAGATGTCATGGCGGAAAGGCGTTTTGAACTTCGATAACGAAACTCCGCAGTTTTGGGGTCATAGCAGGGCCGGCATTGTAAAGCAGATGCATCGGGCGACCAGGAACTCTCCACTGGGATAGAATGCGGACAAGGCGGCCAGAATCAAGTTCGGGCTTCAAGGCCTGTTCAGAACCCAATACTATGCCCTCTCCTGACAAGGTGAGGGCCAATAGAAAGCCCCAGTCGTTGGACGTCACAGTGCCAGAAACCATGACAGATCGTGTGCAGGTCTTTCGTATAAAGTGCCATGCTGTTCGTACAGAATTTGCAGAGTTTTCGTAGACAAGACACTGATGCCGGGCGAGTTCCTCAGGACTGTCCGGAGCGCCAAATTTTTCGAGATAGGCAGGCGCTGCGCAGACCGTGAGGGAATATGAGGCCAGAGGGCGACTGACGACCGTAAGATCGGGATCTGGCTCGCCAATACGAATGACAGCTTCATGGCCATCCAGCGTCGGATGAACCAGTTGATCCGTAAGGGATACTTGTAATCGTACCTTCGGGAATTTCTTCCGAAAATTATGTAGAAACATGGGGAACATGGTCCGCCCGAAGGTAACTGGTACGCTGACAGCAAGTGTACCACGTGGTTCGCCCAGCGTGTTGGCGGCAAGATTATCAGCACGCTCGACAGCCTTCAGGACGAGATGACATTGCTCGCAGTAAAGACTCCCTATTTCTGTGAGGCTCTGACGACGTGTCGTCCGATGGAGCAGGCGCGTGCCAAGATGACGCTCCAGAGCCTCTATATGTTTGGCCACCATCTGCGGCGATAAGGTCAGACGCTGAGCGGCCGCGGCAAAAGACCCCAGTTCCGTAACCGGCCGCTCTGGGCCGCCTTGATTATGCGGCCTGTCTGTGCAGTGTATTCACGGGTTTCCAGTTCCATGGCAACAGTTCGTGGAGCCGGTTGATCTTGTGCTCGTTGATACGGGCCAGGACG
>NZ_JAPIVJ010000067.1:0-1623 GCF_054182245.1 Komagataeibacter sp. NFXK3 | reverse complement strand
GCTGGCGCCAATCGGCTACAGGCCTCCCGCCGAAGCCGAACGCGCCTTCTATGCAGATCAGAGCAGACTTGATATCGCAGCCTGATTACTGAACAAATCCCTCTCCGGTAAACCCGGGGCAGTTCACCGCTGTCTCAAAGTTCCTGACCTCATAATGGCTACTCGGCGGCGATGGCCTCCACGCCTTCGCCCGCTCCCCGCATTTCGGCAGGGGTATCATCTGGCCGCCCTATCGTGCGCAACGCCTCGGGCAGCCAGCCCGCACCGTCCAGCAGCTGCTCGGCCTCACGGGCCATGTCGGGCTTCTTCAGGTGGGCGATGCGGTCAGCCGCTTCGTCGCCACGTGCTTCCCGCACTGCCTGGAGAATACGGGCCTTGGTCACCCGGCCGAGATAGTTCTCGACGGTCGGCTGCCAGCCAGCCTCGACCAGATCGAGGCTGAGGACTGACGCCAGTCGATCAGCCCGCTTGAGGCGCTCGGTCACGGTGCGCTGGGACACCGCGCCGTAGGCAGGCATGCGCTCGTAAAGCGCATTGATGCCGAAGGACAGGTAGTGGGCCAGCAACGCCATGCGGCTGGGATCGTCCAGCCCGTCGATCCAGCGCCACAGTGCATCCTCGTCATCAGGTAAATCGTACTTCCAGCCGTCATTGCGCTGGCGCAGCGCATGGGCTGGAAGGCTGCCGGGCATGTCGGGCGAATGGACCGGCAGAGAGATCTCGCGGACATAGGCTTCTAGGCAGTCGGCCCTCGGTGTCTGCCAGTAAACATCACGCACCAAGGTGTGCAGCATTTCGGTCAGCGCGATGTGCGGGTTGCTGGCAAACGCGTCCCGCAGGGCCAGCGTGCGCCAGGCCGTCAGTTCGGTGAGAAGCCGGTCAGGCAGTGGCTTGATCCCGTCTTCTTCCTCGGGCTCGACGTCGGGAGCGATGTTGTCGCCCTCCCCCTCGTGGTAACCATGGCCTGTGCTATCGTGGTCCCGCCCATCATACCCAGCATGATCGTATCCATCGGCATCATCGGCATCATCGGTCTCTTCGGGCTCGGCCGGCATATCCTCGGGCAGCACGAAGCCCCGCTCCACCTGGAATGTGCCATCACTGTCGAAGCTGACGAAGGCCCCCGCCCGCGCCATGTCAGCGGAATCGAACGTCAGGGGCCGTTCTTCCAGGGCAACGATCGCCTGTTCAATCTCGCCCAGCCGTGCATCCACCTCGTCCGGATATTCATCGGCCTGGGCGTATTCGGCCGCGATAGTTTCCTGCTCGGTATGCAGGGCCTCAAGCCGAGCCGTCTCTTCATCGGACAGAGGCACTTCCGTGCCGTCGATCTCCGCGAACTGCCGTGTATGGCCCCATGGGAATGACAGGGCGGTTTCGACCCACTTCCAGCCCTCGGCGCGGACCTGTTCAGCCGCCTCCTGCAGCTTTTCCATGACCAGCCGATCCAGAATGGCCGGATCCTGCAGCCAGCCGCCGTCATCGGCCTCGAACAGTGTATTTCGGCCTGGAGCAGTTCTCCTATGACCTGCTGGGGCAGATACTGTCGTTTGACCGCATGGGTCACCAGTTCATCATAGGCGGCTTTCATACCGTAGAGTTTCAGTTCCGCCATCGCCTGGA
>NZ_JAPIVJ010000066.1:0-1627 GCF_054182245.1 Komagataeibacter sp. NFXK3 | reverse complement strand
AAGGCACGGGAAAGTCGGTCGCCGCCAGGTCTTCCAGTCTCCCCTACAATCGCGGGGTGGAGCAGCCCGGTAGCTCGTCAGGCTCATAACCTGAAGGCCGCAGGTTCAAATCCTGCCCCCGCAACCAAGCATAAGCGTCTGAAAAGACAAAAGAAAAGCCACCCGGAAGGGTGGCTTTTTTTGTGCCCGGAACGCGGCGCAGGATGCACATAGGATGCAATCGGGAGTCGTAGTGGGGCGTAAAATCGCTAGTTTCACATTTCCGTGATGTACGAAATTCCGGCGAGCGGCCGACCTATCCAAACAGGTTGAATCGAGATTGCATCGTTAACGCGCTTCCGGGGAAGACACGAGCTTAAGTACCCGCTGACCGGAGAGTTCGGCGTGCAGGCCGCATAGTCGGTCAAAGGAAGAGGGCCGGTCTGGGTCCGCGACGGAGATTTGACGCGAGAGAGGCTCGCGGCTCCCGTCGTGGAGTTTCCCCCCATGACAGTCCAACCCAATCCGCTCGGGACCGTCTGGGGCGCGCGCCCGAGACGATCCGTCTGCGCGTCCTCAGTCTGGGTGCCGGCGTGCAGTCCACCACCCTGGCCTTGATGGCCGCTCAAGACGAGATCGGTCCGATGCCCGATTGTGCCATCTTCGCCGATACCGGCTGGGAACCGCAGGCGGTTTATGACCATTTGTCTTGGCTGCGCTCCCCCCATGTTCTGCTCTTTCCGGTTCATATCGTCTCGACGGGCAATCTCCGCGACGATCTGCTCGGCGCGTCGCGCGGCGGACGTTGGGCTTCGATCCCAGCCTACACGCGCGGCAACGCTGACGACCGCGATGACATCGGGATGATCAGGCGGCAATGCACGACCGAATACAAGATCGCGCCGATTCGTAAAAAAGTTCGCGCGCTGGCCGGGTTGACGCGGAAACGTTCACCCCGCGAACCGTTTGTCGAACAGTGGATGGGAATTTCCTTCGAGGAAATCACGCGCATCAAGATGTCGAGGGAGGCGTGGCAGGTCAATCGCTGGCCGCTGATCGAGAAGCGGATGACGCGGCGCGATTGTCTCCGCTGGCTGGAAAGTTACGGTTATCCTCGTCCGCCGAAGAGCAGTTGCCTTGGGTGTCCGTTTCATTCCGATGCAGCTTGGCGCGCGATCCGCAAAGATCATCCAGAGGAATGGGAGGATGTCGTGGCTGTCGACCGGGCCATACGGCGCGGTCTTCGCGGTATCCGGGGCGAGGTTTTCCTGCATCGTTCCGCCACGCCGCTGGAAACGGTGCCGCTGACCGCCTGTGAGAAAACAGGGCAGACGGACCTGTTTCTGGACGAGTGTGACGGGGTTTGCGGCGTCTGAAACTGAGAGAACGACCCGCGAAATCAGGAATTCATAATTGCGTGGTGTTGGTGGGCCACATTCCACCGGAAGCATATCCTTGGATACCCGCGCTTGCGTGCGGCGTACCGCCCGAGACGCGCCCGAACGTCAATGCAGGGTGTAGGTGTCAATCGGCACTCAAAAATAACCCCTGATCGGCATGCAATATTAACCCCCTGTTGAAGGCCCGGCCTGTCTCCTGAAGCCGTAGGCGTAAGGAGACAGGCCGGGGCAGGTATGGATCTGGAGAG
>NZ_JAPIVJ010000065.1:0-1677 GCF_054182245.1 Komagataeibacter sp. NFXK3 | reverse complement strand
CAATGGCTCTGGACATATAACCATGACAGACCCAACATGGGGAACAGCGGGCTAACCCCCGCCCAGAAACTAAAAACAGCTGCCTGAATTCTCATTCAATGCCCCACTAAAAATGGGGGGATTACCGGGCGACCGGAAGAGGGGGAGACCTCCGCACTCATGGCCGCAGCCTCCGACGGGCCAAAGGGCGGCCAGCCTCCATGGCCGCAATCTTTTCACGCAGCAGTTCACGCTCGATCATGACCTCGCCGAGCTTTGCCTTGAGGCGATCGCTCTCCAGCGCTTCACCGTCGGTCTGACGTGTCGCAAGACTGGCCTCGCCCCCGGAAAGAAAGGCGTCCTGCCAGCCGCTCAGGGTCGCGGCTGTCACGCCCAGTTCGCGCGAGACCATCTCCAGGGTCCTCACCGCGCAGCAGACGAAGCAGGGCCTCCTTCTTGCGGCGGCGTGACATCCGTCCCCCATGCCCCGGTGGTTTCGCATCGTTCGTCAGCTCGGTCGTCATCGTGACACCTCCGCACGTGTCTCACGTGCTTATCGAGTGTCTCAGAAAACTGGGAGGCGGGAGACTTCTGTATTCTTTCAGACGCTCCTTGCGCTGTTTTCGTTGCCCGTCGTCAGAAATGCCCAGACCATCCGCGCTGTCTTGTTAGACACGGCGACAGATACGACACGCGCGGCCTTCTTCTCAAGCAGGTTTGCGGCCCATTGCTGACTGGCGGGGGCCGTCCACAACTTCACCTCTTAATTCTAGCGATCATTCATCGCGAAGGCATTTTCGTTTCGACGAGCCAGCGCTTTGCTCCTCTTATCAGAAGCATCAGTCCCAATAGTCCAATAGACACGGCTGTCATTAAGCCTGCGCGGTTTTTGCTCGCCCAAAGTTGCCAGCTTTTGCTGCGGCTGATGTGGTCAAATTTACCGTGCGTAGAGCTTGGTAGCCTTCCCGCCTCAAACAAGTTGGATTCCCGGGGAACGGGGGCAGGTGTCTTACTTGATTGGTAGCGTTTGAGACGAGCTTTCCCTAGAATGACATCCAGTAGCCCTGGGGCAAACTTGTTTGCTAGGGCGGCCCCAAACGACGAGGCAGAAACGAAGACTTCGCGCCGGTGTGATGTGGCGGCGAAGTAGATGGCATCTGCTGCTACCTCGGGCTGGTAAATCGGTTGTATTGGACTTGTAGGCTGGGAGTTGCAGAACAAGACGTGGTCAAAAATCGGTGTGTTTATCGAAGGTGGATGCACCATTGTCACGTGAATGGAGGTCGAGGAAGTCACCAGTTCGGATCGCACTGTTTCGATAAATCCGCGTAAGGCATACTTGCTTCCGGCATACGCCGAATGCAGAGGAATCCCGCGATAGCTCATGGTTGAAAGGACTTGGACGATAGTTCCTCGCTTTCGCGGTGCCATGCGTTGAAGCGCAACGCGCACACCGTTTACGGAACCAAAATAATTGACTTCCGTGACTCGCTTAAATTCAGCCTCTGAGACATCGAGGAAAAGACCATTCACGGAGACGCCAGCACAATTTACCCATACTGTAATTGGCCCTAGTGTCCTGATCGAGAAGTTTATATGATTATCCTGATGGCAGGGGTAATCGAATGGGACGTGTAGCGGTTGCGATTGAACTGACGGCATTGGAGCGTCAGGAACTGGAATCTCTGGCAAGGGCGC
>NZ_JAPIVJ010000064.1:0-2108 GCF_054182245.1 Komagataeibacter sp. NFXK3 | reverse complement strand
TCGGGGTGCGCTTCGTGGCGGCGAACCTGCATCCGGATCATGATACGATTGCGACCTTCCGCCGGACGAACCGGACAGCCATTGAAGCTGCATTTGCGCAGGTCCTGCTTCTGGCGCGCGAGACGGGTCTGCTGCGTCTGGGTGTAGTATCGATTGACGGCACGAAAATCGATGCCGACGCATCGAAATACCGTTCGGTGCGCTACGACCGGATCAAGGCGCTGCGCGAACAGCTGGCAGTAGATATCGCGGAATTGATGGAGCAGGCGGAGCAGGCTGACACCACGGACACGGATCCGCAGGCCCTGCCAGAAGAGCTTGCCCGACGGGAAACACTGAAAGCGAAGCTGGACGAAGCCTGCGCCCGGCTGGAAGCAGATGCGAAGGCGCAGGCCGAGGCGGCGCGACCGGCATACGAGAAAAAGAAGGCGATGTATGACGCAAAAACAGGGCGTCGCGGTCGGGCGCCGAAACCGCCGGATGATGAACCACCACCCGACCGGCAGATCAGTCTGACCGATCCCGACAGCCGCCTCATGCGGCGTTCGGACGCCCACGAGTTCCGGCAGGCTTACAATGCCCAGGCCGTGGTCTGCGCCGAAGGCAGTCAGTTGATCGTGACAACCGACGTTGTCGCCACGTCAGCGGACGCGCCATCCTTTGCCAGCACCGTGCTGTCGATGGAAAACACGATCGGTCTCCCAAAGACAGTGCTTGCCGACACCGGTTACGCCAGCGGGCAGGCGGTCCGGGACCTGCGGAAAAAAGGCATTGATCCGCTGGTCGCCATCGGACGGCCCTGTGCCCGCAGGCCTTATGACTTCCGACCACCTCCTGAAAACAGGGAACCACGCCGGATCACCGAACCCTGGCGGCTTGCCATGAAGAAAAAACTGGAAACCACAAAAGCCGGAAATATTTACAGACTACGAAAACAGACCGTTGAACCGGTCTTTGGAATTATCAAAAGCATCATGGGCTTCAGAAGATTCAGTCTGCGTGGCCTTGCAAAAGTCACGACTGAATGGACCCTCGTCGCTCTCGCATACAACTGCAAAAGAATGGCACGGCTTCAGGCAGCATAAGCCGGGTCAGCCTCGGCGTTATCAGCCGCAAAATGCCCAACCCGACAGGCTGCTAGGGCCTGTTAGATCTTGAATTTCTTCCCATATTGTAGGGATGGAAGAAGGAGACAGAACAGGCGCCTTTACGGACGACACATGGGCGATCTGGGAACCTCTGGTTGAGGCGGTTCGCCCAAGGGGCAAGACGCCACCCCATGATCTGCGGCGTACGATAGCAGCAATTTTCTGGCGCCATGAGAATGGCGCGAAATGGCGGAGCATCCCCGCTGAACTGGGTCCATGGTGGCGGGCGGCGCAGCTTTTCATCCGCTGGTAGAAACTCGGCGTATGGGAACGCTTGCTCGAACTGGTTCAGGAACAACAGGGAGTGGCGTTCGGAATGACTTTTCTGGATGGTACGAACATCAGGGCTCACCACAAGGCGGCGGGAGCCCAAAAAAGGGGCCTCTTTCGAAGAACGGGACCATCGTGAAGCACTTGGCCGCTCTCGCGGCGGCTATGGCACGAAAGTCTGCGTGATCGCTGACGGACATGGAAAAGCCTTCGGTTTTGCGCTGGCCCCCGGACAGGCTCATGAACTGCCCCAGGCACCAGCCATGCTCGACAACCTCCCCTCCATTCCCCTGTGGGTAGTGGCGGACAAGGGCTACGCGTCTAACGCCTTTCGTGAACGGATATGGGACATGGGAGCCCGGCCCGCCATTCCTGCGAAACGACGCGATGGGTCGGTCGCCTGCCCAGAATGGGCCTATCGGTGTCGACATTTTGTCGAGAACCTCTGGGCTCGCCTCAAGGAGTGGGGTGCTGTCGCAACCAGATACGAAAAAACAGCAACGTCGTTCCTCGCGGTCATCCACATCGCTGCCGCAGCAGACTGGATCAAGCCCTAACAGGCCCTAGCTGTCAGGTTGTGAAACGTCATTGGGATGATGTAGGGTGGGCAATACCGCGTTACTCTTCATGGTTTTCTTCCGTTTGCAGGGAGACTGAATGATGCTTCAGATCCATCCACAGGCACGCACG
>NZ_JAPIVJ010000063.1:0-2250 GCF_054182245.1 Komagataeibacter sp. NFXK3 | reverse complement strand
CTGCGGGAAGAATTTGTTGAGTGTGCCGGTGATCGTGATGCTGCCAGTGGTTCGATCGAGAATGTGGTGTCACTCGTTCGATCCTATCTCCGGTAATGCCCTCGATGCTGGCTGATAGGTTATTTGGAGAAAAAATCATGAAATCACGGGCCGCAGTTGCTTTCGAGGCGGGTAAGCCCCTTGAGATTGTCGAGATCGATGTAGCGCCTCCTCGTGCTGGTGAGGTGCTCGTGCAGATCACGCATACGGGTGTGTGCCACACTGATGCGTTTACCCTGTCAGGGGATGATCCCGAGGGACTGTTCCCAGCCGTTTTGGGTCACGAAGGCGCGGGAATTGTCATCGAGGTCGGAGAAGGGGTCACCAGCGTTGCCCCCGGCGACCATGTCATTCCGCTTTACACGGCGGAATGCGGTGAATGTCTGTTCTGTAAGTCGGGAAAAACCAATCTCTGCATTTCAGTGCGCGCCACACAGGGTAAAGGCGTGATGCCGGATGGCACGACACGCTTCTCCTACAAAGGTCAGCCGATCCATCATTACATGGGGTGTTCGACGTTCAGCGAATACACGGTTGTCGCCGAGGTTTCTCTGGCAAAAATCAATCCCGCATCCAATCCAGAGCATGTCTGTCTGTTGGGATGTGGCGTCACCACAGGGATTGGTGCGGTACACAACACGGCCAAGGTGCAGCCGGGAGATACGGTTGCCGTCTTCGGTCTGGGCGGGATCGGTCTCGCGGTCATTCAGGGAGCGCGACAGGCAAAGGCTGGCCGGATTTTCGCTATTGATACCAACCCGGAAAAGTTTGAACTTGCCAAAGCATTCGGCGCCACGGAATTCCTCAACCCCAAGGATTATGACAAACCGATTCAGCAGGTTCTTGTGGAAATGACCGGCTGGGGTATTGATCATACATTTGAATGTATCGGAAACGTCAACGTCATGCGCGCGGCGTTAGAAGCCGCGCATCGTGGGTGGGGGCAGTCGATCGTCATCGGGGTGGCAGGGGCCGGTCAGGAAATTTCGACCCGTCCCTTCCAGCTTGTGACGGGGCGTTCGTGGCGCGGCTCGGCTTTCGGTGGGGTCAAGGGACGCAGCCAGCTTCCCGGCATGGTCGAAGATGCCATGCGTGGCGATATCGAACTTGCGCCTTTCGTAACCCACACCATGCCGCTCGAAGACATCAATACGGCCTTCGATCTGATGCATGAAGGAAAATCCATCCGTTCCGTCATTCATTTCTAAGGTCTGCGTCTCACCGCGCAACATCATTTCCAATGGTTGGAAATTACAGGAGAACGATCATGGCAGTTATTTCCGGTGACGGTGTTTTCTCTCATGTTTTTCTTGGGGCAGTGGATACTGCGGTATCCGCGAAATTCTATGACGCCGCGCTTGCGGCTCTGGGCATAAAAAACCTGGGGCCGTTCGGGCATGGGTGGATTCTGTATGGCCGCGAAAAGCCAGCCTTCATCATTGCACGTCCAGGCAACGGTGAAGCGCCCTCAAGCAACGGTGTCACCATCGGTTTTGCAGCAGCGACACCCGCCGAAGTGGAGGCTTTTCATGCCGCAGGTCTTGCCAATGGGGGAGCCGATGAAGGCGCACCCGGTCCGCGAAGCCACTTACCGGGCGCTTACGCTGCCTATCTCCGGGATCCGGCAGGGAACAAGATCTGCACTTATACCTTCACGGACGGTAACTGACATGCGCAAAAGGCAGTGAGAGCCATGGAACGCAAGGAAACACACGCCTCTTTTGGGGGCGTGCAGGAAGTCTGGCGACACAAGTCCGTGTCGTTGGGTGTGGAAGCAAACTTCGCGATCTACCTGCCGCCGCAGGCAAAAACTGAAAAGGTTCCCGTTCTTTACTGGCTCTCCGGTCTGACATGTACGGAGCAGAATTTCATTGGCAAGGCTGGCGCGCAACGCGTGGCCGCAGAACTGGGCATCGCCATTGTCGCGTCGGATACCAGTCCACGGGGCGTGGGTGTGGCTGATGACGATGCGTACGATCTTGGACAGGGTGCCGGATTTTACCTCAATGCGACGCAGGAGCCGTGGGCTGTGCATTATCGGATGTATGATTACGTCGTCACGGAACTTCCTGCGCTGATTGAGGCGAGCTTTCCGGTTACGCAGCAGCGAGGCATTGCGGGACATTCGATGGGTGGATTTGGCGCCATCATGATCGCGCTGCGTAATCCTGGCCGCTATCGTTCTGTGTCAGCCTTTTCACCCATTGTGGC
>NZ_JAPIVJ010000062.1:0-2451 GCF_054182245.1 Komagataeibacter sp. NFXK3 | reverse complement strand
ATCGAACACATCATCGAAGCCGCATGCACCGCATGGAACAACCTCACCGCCCTGCCACAGACCATCCGATCCATCGGCCTCAGAAAATGGGCTCATATAGGTCAAAGGTGATAGCCCGTAGTATTATACTCCCTGCCCAGTGGCTTCGGGCGTGTCTTGCTACGGCCAACCTAAGCGCCTGTATTCTTGCTGGTTATTTCCCATAACGATCACCCCACTCTCGGCTCCAAGTGATAGCGGGGGACTGCGCGGACTATGTCCGTTATGCGAAAGGCGAGCCAACCCACTTTTATGTCCGACATGAGGCGTAAGCGGACCCACACGTAGATAAAACTGTGATCGTGCTTTGTAACGTAATTAAGGGCTTTTTTCGCACCAATAAGGGACATTCGCATAATTAAGAGGATCAATAACGTGCTGAAATGTATAGGTATTCACTAATATAATTAAGGGTTTTCGACAAAAATCCCAAAATGCGCCTGTTTCCGAGCCTTTTCGCCAAGCCTGTCTGTGTGCCCCTTCCCTGCTGCCCAAGTGACGGCCAGGGGCCATACGCGCGGGCAAGCCTGCCATGCTGAGCGACGTCCGGATCCTCGGCGCCAGCAGGCGCGCGCAGGCCGCGCTGCACGACCGTGTTGACCCCCTGACGCGGCAGCGTCTGGCCGGCATCGAATTGCCGGACGGTACCTATTCCCCGGATACCCCCCTCGCCCAGAACGTGCCGTATGCGTCGGCGGCCCAGCAGATGGCTCAGGACCATGTGGCCGATATCCCATCAGGGTTTGAACTGGCCGTCGGGCTGGAAATCGATGATGGCACCCCCTGTTTCCTGGCCTGGTTCCGGCCGCTCCAGCCCGTAGGGGCCTGTCCCGGGACGGCAGACGCAGCGCCCCCTGCGCCGGTTGGCCAGCCACCTGCTGCCGTCGCGCAATGGTTTTCCGTCGTCTCGGCACAGCCCGTACCCGAACATGACGGCCGCCTGGCCACGGCCCGTCAGGCGGCCGATGCCTATATGCACCGCAGCAAGGCCGAGAACACACTGCGCACCTATCGCGCTGCCGTGCGGTCCTGGTGTCGCTGGGCGGCCGGTCATGCCCTGCCCGCCCTGCCGGCCCGCAGCGAGGATGTTGCCGCCTATCTGGCCGACATGGCGCTGCAGGGGCGCAGGACCAGCACCATCGACCTGCATCGTGCCGCCCTGCGCTACCTGCACCATCTGGCGCAGATTGCCGTACCCACCGCCCACCCGATGGTGACCGCAACCCTTGCTGGCATCCGGCGGGAGGCAAAGGAGACCCTGCCCCGCCAGAAAACCGCGCTCACCTGGGACAGGCTGGTCCGGGTCGTCGAGGCCATCAGTCCCCACGATCTGGTCGGTGCGCGGGACCGGGCCATTCTTCTGCTCGGTTTTGCCGGTACGTTCCGACGCTCCGAACTTGCCGCACTGAAAGCGGACGACCTTACGGTGGACGAGGATGGCATGCAGATCCGGCTGGGCCGGTCCAAGGGGGATCTCCAGCGCAAGGGCGCGCTGATCGGCATCCCGCGGGGCCTGACCCGGAACTGCCCGGTTCTGGCATACGAGACCTGGCTCCGGCAGGCCGGGATCACGGAAGGTCCGGTCTTCCGGCGCATCTGGTCCGCGCGGGACCGCAGGGCGGGCACTACTCCCGTCGGGACCCCGCCCAGGATCGGGCCGCACGCCCTGTCGGACCGGGCGGTCACGGACATCATCCGCAAGCGATGCGGCGACACCCACCTCGAGGGGGACTTTGGCGGGCACAGCCTGCGCCGCGGGGCCATCACCACGGGGGCGAAAGACGGGTATGATCTCCTGGAGCTGAAGCGCTTCTCGCGGCACAAAAGCCTTCAGGTCGTCGAGACCTATATCGACACGGCCAGCATCAAGGCCCGGCACCCGGGAAGATCGAGATTCTGAGACTGTCTTGACCCCTGCCGCCGGAGCGCTTCAACTCGCCTTCAACCGCAACACGTCAAGAGGAATCAAACAGAGGAAACAGCGTGATGGGAATGAACTGCCCCGGGTTTACCGGAGAACGATTTGTTCAATAATCAGGCAGTGATATCAAGCCTGCTCTGATCTGCGTAGAAGGCCCGTTCGACTTCGGCAGGAGGCCTATAGCCGAGTGGCGCCCGCAGGCGTTCGACAGTGCAACGCGCAACCTGCCACTTCTCACGCTGCAGGCCGTGCCAGATCTTGCGCGCACTATAAACAGCACGGTTGTCCCGCTAGATCCGGCGGATATGTTCCATCAGTTCCCCATCGTATCGAACACGTATGCTGGCCCTAGTGTCCTGATCGAGAAGTTTCGCTGATTTTGGTAGTACGGAGGCAGAATCGCTTGACGGCCTGCAGGATGTCGTCGGCGGATCTGGTCCATTTGAAGGGCTTGGGCTGTTCGTTATGGACGGCGATGAAAGCCCTGATGT
>NZ_JAPIVJ010000061.1:0-2500 GCF_054182245.1 Komagataeibacter sp. NFXK3 | reverse complement strand
GCACCGCGAACCCTCGACGCTCTTCAAAATACCGTCTGTGGAGCAATTGACGATATCTCTCATCGCCAGGCCGCAGCGTGCTTCACCGCCGCTGGATATGAACCAGACTGATCGGATTATGCTCTAGGACGACGTAAAGCTGTCACGAAACCGAGACACCGGGCCTAAATGACCGGTTTCTTCAGGTTAGTTCCCAGAACTAGGTCGTTCGCCTCCCCTCCCCCCGCTTTCCTGTATGTTGTTTATAGAAATAATAGACCGGTTGGCCACCCGTTGTCTCCGGGTTCCGAAACGGGCGCGGGCGGCTTTGGTTAACGGCGTAAACAGGCTGATGATCGTGCCCTCGGGATCGCGAAACTGGGCCGTGCGGTTGCCCCATGGTAGCAGCTTTGGCTCAATCACAACGTCCACCCTGTTTTTCAGGCGTGCGAATACGGCATCCACGTCATCAACCCTAAATTCCAGAATTGCGGTGCGGTTTGCCCCCGGTTCGGCAGTTCCTTCCCTGAACAGGGCGACCGTCTCGGCGCTACAGATCGCGAGTGTCGCGCCAGGGGTGACGATTTCGGCAAACTGGGGTGCAAGCCATTCGGCAGGCTGTCCGGTCACCAATTCATAAAATGCAACCATGGCGTTGATGTCAGCGGCAATCAGGCGGGTAGAGGCAAATTTCATCGGGCGGTTCCTCCATAAGGTTGTGTTTGCCGTCTTGTGGCACAATCATGCTGACAGCATCCTGTCAGCATGATTGCAAAGCCCTTGCGCAGTACCGATCGCCTTTTTCAGATCATCCAGATCCTGCGCCGGTCGTCGCGCCCCATCACGGCGCGGGCGCTGGCTGGGGAATTGGAGGTCTCCACGCGCACGATCTACCGCGATATCGCGCATCTGATGGGGCAGCGCGTGCCCGTTTCAGGTGAGGCTGGCGTTGGATACGTGCTCGGCTCCGGATACGACATGCCGCCGCTTGCGCTGACCCCGGTGGAAATTGAGGCGATCGTTCTGGGCGCGCAGTGGGTAGCAGCCCATGGCGATGAAATGCTTGCACGTACGGCATTGGACGTTCTTGCCAAGATCGCGGCAGTCGTGCCCGAGCGCCTGCAGCCATTTATCATTGCGCCGAGCACTGCGGCGAAGCTGCCTCTTGATGCGTCCGAGGATACGGTGGACGCGGCGGACTTTCGATCTGCAATACGTAAAGAAATGAAATTGCGCCTGCATTATTGCGATCAACGGGGTACGCTAACCGAGCGTACGGTATGGCCAGTGGTTCTTGGCTATTCGGATACCACGCGCGTACTGATCGCTTGGTGCGAACTGCGACAGGACTTCCGTCATTTTCGTACGGACCGGATAACCGCAGTAGAAAAGCTGGATGAGCGGACAGGCGAACCATACCACCGACTGCTTCGCCGTTGGGAGATATGGCGTGCATCGGAACTGGCTCGGCTCAAGTCCCATTAATTCGTTGAACAGCGCTGGATGTCGTGATCCGCAACGGTTTTTGATGCGAAGACACCCAGAAATCGTATGGCCAGCATCCCATCGAAGGAGAACCGGAAATCAAGACTGAAAGTTGCGCATTGAGAAAAACAGCGTCTAAAGGCGACCTTTTAGGTCTGCCTTAACCGCTATCTGGTCAAGGAATTTAGAGCAGGGAGGTAAATAGCCGCCTTATCCGTCTTCATCATAGCTTCCTGAAGTCGCGTGGACTGATGCCGGTTTCCCTGCGAAACATTTGTGCAAAATAGCTCGCACTCTCGTAGCCACTAGTCAGGGCGATCTCGATGATGGACCTGTTGGTCTGCGATAGAAGGTCCTTCGCATGTTCCACACGCTGCCCGATAAACCAGCGTGATGGGCTTTGCCCCATGGTGTTGTGAAATGACCGGCTGAAATGAAACCGGCTCATCCCGCACAACCCGGCCAGAAAATCGAGATCGAACGGTTCGGCGAGATGGGCCTCCATATGGTCAAGCGCCTTGCGCAGCTTCCACGCTGGCAGTTGTGCAGGTCTGGACGTGGGCGAAGGCTGTGTTTGTGCATAATGACGCAGAAGATGGACGGTCAGACTTTCCAGAAGTCCATTCACAAATAGAGAACTGGCCGAATGAGGTGTCTGGATCTCAGCCGTTAGGCCTGACAGCACGCCAGAGATGAATGCGTCCTGACCATCGGAAATGTCGCGCATGGAGAGCCGGGACGAATTAAGCCCCAACGATCGGGCAGCCCGGTTCACCAGAGTAAGGCCCAGATAAAGATGCAGGACTTCAAACGGACGGTCCGGATCAGCCTGCCAGCGCATGAGGTAAGGCGCATTGGTCTGTGTCAGGAAGAATGATCCGGACCCGACCTCACTTTTCGTCCATTCACCGGTTATACCAAGGGCTACTGTCTCTGACTCATCTGTGAAGTGACGCGAAGGGCCTGTTCTGATTCTGTCGTGAGAGGGAGGATCGGGAATGGCTGGTGCGATTGCCTTACGGACGGATTATACGGC
>NZ_JAPIVJ010000060.1:0-2502 GCF_054182245.1 Komagataeibacter sp. NFXK3 | reverse complement strand
GTAACCGGCCGCTCTGGGCCGCCTTGATTATGCGGCCTGTCTGTGCAGTGTATTCACGGGTTTCCAGTTCCATGGCAACAGTTCGTGGAGCCGGTTGATCTTGTGCTCGTTGATACGGGCCAGGACGTCGGCGAGGTAATCGTGCGGATTAAGCCGGGAGAGTTTTGCGCTTTCGATAAGCGTCATGGCATCAGCGATGTTGTCGCCCCCGGTGTCGGATCCGGCAAAGAGATAATTTTTTCGCCCCACGCATACGGGCCGTATGGCGCGTTCGGCAGGATTGTTGTCGATGGCGACACGACCATCTTCGAGGAACAGGGTAAAGGCCTTCCACCGGTTGAACGCATAACGGATCGCTTTTGCCAGTTCCCCCTTTCCAGGGATACGGGCAAGCTGTGTTTCGCACCATGCGTGGAATGCTGTGACACGGGGGCGGCTTTGTTCCTGTCGGACAGCCAGACGATACGGGGCCGGGTGTCCGGTGATCTGGCGCTCGATATCGTAGAGCTCTCCGATCTGTTCAAGTGCTTCCCTTGCGATTGTCGAATCACTGCCCTTCCAGACATCATGGAAGGCCCGGCGGAGATGAGCCCAGCAGGCCGCTTCGCGCACGTGCACGGTTCCTGTTGCGTCTGGTTTATACAGATCCCTGAACCCGGCGTAGGCGTCAGCCTGCAGAATGCCCCGGAACTGTGCCAGATGGGTCTGGGGATTGATCCCCTTGCGATCGGGAGAGAACCAGTAGGCCACGGCGGGCGGATCACTCCCTCCCCATGGGCGGGGATCGCGCAGATAGCTCCAGATCCGCCCTTCCTTCACGCCCCGGGGTTTGCCAGCCTGACGCAGACGGGGGTCAAGAACCTGGATGGGTGTATCATCAGCATGTAGCAGGTCTGCCTTTACGACATCCTGACGGATCAGATCTGTCAGAGGACGCAGAACGGCAACGGCCTGACCACACCAGTCGATCAGGGTTGAACGGGGAATGTCCACACCCTGACGGGCAAAGATCTCATTCTGACGATAAAGCGGAATGTGGTCATCGAATTTCGAGACCAGGATATGGGCTAAAAGCCCGGTGCCAGCCATCCCCCGTGGGACAGGGCGCGACGGTGCTTCAGGCTGCACCAGTGTTTCGCAGTGACGGCAGGATTTCTTCAGCCGTGCCGTTTCGACAACTTTCAGTTTTGCCGCAATAAAGTCCAGTATTTCGGTGACATCTTCGCCTACAAGACGCAGGGGACCGCCACAGGCAGGACAGGCCTCACCTGGGTCGAGAACAATACGCTCCCGTGGTGTCGTGTCAGAAACCTTTGGTTTGCCACGCTGCCGTGGGGGAGAGAGTGCATCATCGCTGACATCATGCTCCCTGATATCAGGAGAAGGATCGGCTGCCGCGATGGCGATTTTTACATCTTCAAGGAGCAGTTCGAGTTGTTCAATCTCACGGTCTATCTTTTCTGAACTGGCCCCGAATTTCTGTTTCTGAAGACGTGCGATCCGGATTTTGAGAGACTGGACAAGAGCTTCATACGCACGGGCTGACGCAGAAAGCCGAGCCACTTCGGTCTGCAGGGAAACAATCATTTCCCTCAGGGTATCCGGATCATCAGGCAGGACCGCAGGTGCAGACGTCATTATGAAAAAATAGCAGAAAACCTAAGAAAATTCAAAATGTTCTGCACTCTCACGCCATAAAAATCAGGCCACGCGAGACGGTGGTGCAGACCAGGAAGGGCGTCTCCACTCCATGCCTTCCCACAGCATGGCCATCTGTGCTGTCGTCAGGCGTGCAACGCCCTCTGCCGGAGACGGCCATGGAAAACGTCCCTTCTCAAGCACCTTGTAATAAAGACAGAACCCCTGACCGTCCCACATCAGAAGCTTGATCCTGTCCCCACGGCGACCACGAAAGGCAAAGAGCGCCCCTGATGTCGGGTTCTGACGCAGCACGTCCTGTGCCAGTGCTGCCAGACCCGATATGCCCTTGCGCATATCGGTCACCCCGCAGGCCAGATAGACACGCACGCCGTTGCCCACGCCAATCATGCCGTCTCCGCAATCCGGATGACCCGGGCCAGAAGATCTTCGGCAGGATGTCCCGTCACCCTGATACTACGGCCATTGCGCAGCACTATGGCCAGTTCGTCAGGATCACCGCCAGATGCCACAGCAGGTGTCGTCACTGAAGCAACAGGAACAAACGCCACAGACTGATCTGGGGAAGATAGTCTTTGACGGAATGACGTCCGCCATTGGTAAAGATGTTGGCGGGTCAGGTCATGTCGACGTGCCACATCCGATACACTTGCTCCATCCACACCAACTTCAGCCAGTATCGCCAGCTTCCGTTCATCCGACCAGCGGCGGCGGCGTTCAACGCCAATCAGGATTTCCTGGGTCATTCTTACCTCTCAAATGACGTCAATAACGACGTCGTTAACGACGGTAAGTTACCAGTCACAATCCTCAATCATAAGGCGGCCTCAAACGGCCGGTTAC